>NZ_JAJAFX010000002.1:0-174797 GCF_025384845.1 Photorhabdus temperata
TCAGAAACTCCGGTACGCATGGTTCTGCGTAAGTCGTGGATTGACCAATAGGTGTAGGAGTCAAAATAAGGTGCCATCTTTTTATTAAGCCCCTCAATGATCCTATCATGTGATCCATTAGCAAAAGGTTTGCCACCCGACACTGTCAATAGGTATTCACTCCCGTGATTTAATTTCTTTGCCTGCTCAATTAATTCCTTGGCTTCCGAGATAATCGGTCTGACAATGGGTTTTTTGGATCTTCTCCCTGTTTTGTGGTTACCTGGAGGAATAACCCAGATATTCTTCTCATAATCAAAATCGTCAACTTTTGCCTTTAATAATTCACCAATACGACACCCAAATAACAGACATAATTTTATTATTAATGCGTTCCGGGGATTATATTTAGGAGCATTAATAATACGGAAAAGAACCTCTAGTTCCTCTTCGCTTAATGTTCTCTCTCCCGTGTCAACATCGATATCAATGTCAGCATTAGGCTTCTTACCCTCCAAATCACTTGATGCCACATCAGATAATGGCGTGATGCTGGTCATTCCTCGCCGGACGGCCCACTTATGTGCCCTCTTGGAATATGTCAATATACGCGCTCCAATTGCTGGGGTTCGTTTGGAAACATCTTCAATTAAAGCTAACCAGACATGCAATGTCACTTCATCATGGGGTAATTTGCCAATCTTAGGGAAAACATGAATTTCAAAGGTACGCAATATCTGGTCAGCGTTAACCTTTGAACCCTCCATTGTCGTTTTCCACCACTCTCTTATGAGGCTTTCTACTGTTACGGCACTCAATGCAGATTCTTTGCGAACACGTTTAACTGTTTTAGGATTGCGGTGCTGTTCCAGCTCCCCGCGATAAGAAATCACGGTATCACGCGCATCTTTTAAGCTCATCGCCGGATACGTGCCGATGTCAATCCGATCCCCTTTTCCATCCCAACGATACCTGAACTGAAAAACTACTTTTCCTTTCGGAGTAACACGAACAGACAGACCATCCCTATCTGACTTGGTAATCATATTTTCTTGGGGTTTGCCGCTGATTGAGCGCAGCCATGAATCAGTAATAGCCATATCAATTTCCTTAAAAAATAATACAGCTTTTAATGTAGTTTATGTACACTGACATGTACATAATTTTCATGATGCCAAGTGAATATTTATGATTGCCACTGACTAAGACAAACCAAGATTGAATAAATTTCAATTTAAAATCAATTAATTAAGTTTATTTTCATGGCTAAGAATGATCATTAATGTTGAGGGGTGATTATAACAAGGTATTCGTCGCCAAAACATCTCACTTGATGACAAAAAACGTCTTTACTGCTCGAATTACCATGTATAAAAAGTACAGGTAATCCGTTACCGCCAGTATCAGCAACAGAGATGACGGCATGACTGGTATGAATATCGTACTGCGAAATAGCCATAATACTTTATTTCCTTAGGAATATTATTAATAAGTCGCCATTTTTTGGGATATGTACTGCGTTTAAATGCGCCGGCGGCGCGGTGTAAAAGTGACTTATACTTATTTGGAAATCAGCCAGATAGGACACATAAACGCGAAGCCAGAGTACCAATTATCAGTGTAGAAAATCCTGATTCTCATCACACAGGTGAAGTGGTATGTAAAGCAAATTATGTAACACCTGTAATGTTTTAACAGGGACAAAACATCTGGTTTTTCAGGGGAATAGCATCTTAACGATCAATGGGAAATGAGCGTAGCACAGTTCAATCAGAGACAGGCTATTAACAGACACAATATCAAGGCGCCCCTGAGCGTTAAAAAAACGCCGCTTCGGGTACGCCAGGATTTATTCATTTAAAGCCGGGGGATTTTAATCAAAGCAAAGGCTTTTCTCCTCTCTGCCACCAGCGTAATAACAGTTTATCAACGTTTTCCATTGCACTGCCAGTGAAACGCTCTACCATGCGTTTACGACGTGTAAAATTGACACCAATAACTTCACAATGATCTATTTGAGCAATTAACAGATCATCACTGACACCAATTTCGTCAATCAACCCTTTTTCTTTCGCCTGTGTGCCATACCAGTATTCACCTGTAGCGACACTTTCCACGTCAAGCAATGGACGATGTGTATGAATAAATTCTTTGAACAATTCGTGAGTCTGATTGAGATCTTCCTGGAACTTTTTCCGGCCCTGCTCTGTATTTTCCCCTAAAAAAGTCAATGTGCGTTTATATTCACCAGCCGTATGCAGTTCTACATCAATATCATTTTTCTTCAATAACTTATGAATATTTGGGATCTGAGCGACCACCCCAATAGAACCAATAATGGCAAATGGCGCGGCAACAATGCGATCAGCAACACAAGCCATCATATAACCCCCACTGGCAGCCACTTTATCCACGACGACAGTCAGGCGGACACCTTTCTGACGCAGGCGGGCAAGCTGGGAAGCGGCAAGTCCGTAACCATGAACCATTCCACCGGGGCTTTCAAGACGCAGCAAAACTTCATCTTTTGCATCTGCCACTGCCAGAACTGCGCTAATCTCTTCACGTAATGAATCCACTTCATGTGCATCCATACTGCCTTTAAAATCCAGCACATAGAGGCAAGGTTTCTGTAATCCTTTCTGCCCTGTCTTAGCTTCACTCTTCTTCTGCTTAGATTCGAGCTTTTGCTGTTTATTAAACTCTTTGTGCCAGATTTTTCTTTCGGCTTCGGTCATGCGGGCCCGCTGCATTTGACGCTGTTTATCCCGGTATGATTCACCAAGATCTGTCAGTTTCAACTCGCCTTTTGGCGAAGATTTCCGCATTCCCACACCAATACCAAATATAGCCAGGGCAATAACGGCCAACACCAACGTTATCACTTTGGCTAAAAACAACCCGTAAAGAGATAAATACTCCACAAAACCCACCTTTGTCTTCTGATAATTAATATTTTTCATTCTAACTAAAAATAGATATTAACGCCTGCAATGTTTCACCATTTATTTCTTAAGCAATCAGCCTTTACAAATTTGACTCAATATATCAATTTCTGTTTTGATAGCCTGAACTGCCTCCGACGGTAATAAATCGCTCTATCAATAACAGGAAATCTTCAAATGTTACATTACCAACCTAAACATGACCTCCTACAGCAACGTATTATTCTGGTTACAGGCGCTGGAGATGGAATTGGTCGTGAAGTGGCTTTGACTTATGCCCGTTATGGAGCGCAAATGGTCTTACTTGGCAGAACCACGCACAAACTGGAAGCTGTCAAAAAAGAGATAGAACAAGCAGGTGGCGCCCCTGTAGCTATTTACACCCTGGATCTACTCACCATAACAGCCGAAGAATGCAAAACATTTGCTGACGATTTAACGAAACATTATCCGCGTCTGGATGGTGTATTGCATAATGCCGGATTACTGGGCGCCGTCGCACCAATGGCAGAACAGCCGGTTCAGTTATGGCACGATGTTATGCAAGTCAACGTCAATGCGACCTTTATGTTAACTCAGGCATTGCTTCCGTTATTATTGAAATCACCCCACGGATCATTAATCTTTACCAGTTCAAGCGTTGGCCGTGAAGGTCGCAGCGGTTGGGGGGCGTATTCCGCCTCTAAATTTGCAACCGAAGGCATGATGCAGGTTTTAGCAGAAGAATATAAACACAGTTCGCTGCGCGTTAATTGCATTAACCCTGGAGGCACACGCACAAATATGCGTGCCAACGCATTCCCTAACGAAAATTCTGCTAAACTGAAAACACCGGCGGATATTATGCCGCTGTATCTTTATCTCATGGGCAGCGACAGTCTGCGCAAAACAGGCATCAGTTTTGATGCACAACCCGGACGCAAAGCAGGACCAGCCGAATAATGACAATCAATGATAACCAGCACCAAAAAAGGCAACAACGCCTGAAAGAAAAAGTGGATTCCCGTATTGAAGCCGCCCAGTTAGAGCGGGGAATTTTCATCGTTTTTACCGGCAATGGTAAAGGCAAAACCACCGCGGCTTTTGGCACAGTGACCCGCGCGGTAGGTCATGGGTTACGTGCCGGTGTTATCCAGTTTATAAAAGGTCAATGGGAGAATGGCGAGAAAAATCTGCTGGAACAGCATGGTGTGAATTTCCATGTTATGGCAACAGGTTTTACCTGGGAAACCCAAAGCCGGGAAACCGATACCGTAGCCTGCCATCAGGTATGGCGCCACGCGTTGGAGATGCTGGCTGATCCTGATTTGGATCTGGTGGTACTGGATGAACTGACTTATATGGTGAGTTACGGCTATCTTCCTCTTGAAGATGTTATTACTGCCCTGAAACACCGGCCAGAACACCAATCCGTTATTATTACCGGCCGCGGTTGCCACCGTGAATTATTGGAAATGGCCGATACCATCACAGAGATGCGCCCGGTAAAACATGCCTTTGATGCCGGCATTAAAGCACAAAAAGGAATCGACTGGTAAAAAAGGCCCCGTGATTACACGAAGCCCACAGAGCCTAGAAGCCTAAAAATAGAAATTAGCGCCCTTTTGGTGCAGTTGGACGCCCCGCGTTCTGGCGAGAGCTACCCGGACGCTTTCCTGCCGATGGACGTGATGTCCCCTGAGTATGGCGTTTAACCGCACGGCGGATTTGGTTAGCTTTAAGACGGCGTTGATCACGTTCAACCGCCACTTTGGAAACCGTCTCTTCATTCAAGCCCACTAATTGGCGCAAATAATTAGTCTGTTCCAGACCCAGTTCTGTCCAACCCCCGCGTGGTAAACCTTTTGGCAAACCAATATCACCATAACGCACACGAATAAGGCGGCTCACCTGTACACCCACCGCTTCCCAAAGACGACGAACTTCACGGTTACGTCCTTCTGTCAGCGTTACGTTATACCATTGGTTTATCCCCTCTCCGCCTTTGAACGCGACAGTGCAGAATGATGCCGGACCATCTTCCAGTTGAATCCCCTTAGTCAGTTGTTTCAGTTTGGCATCATCAACTTCGCCAAAAACACGAACAGCATATTCGCGCTCAACTTCCCGACTTGGATGCATCAAACGGTTCGCCAGCTCGCCATCCGTGGTAAACAACAGCAAACCACAGGTATTCACATCCAGACGCCCAACAGCTATCCAGCGGGAACCCAGCAATTTAGGCAGACGATCAAAAACAGTTGGCCGCCCTTCCGGATCACGACGGGTGCAAAGTTCACCTTCTGGTTTGTAATAAGCCAGAACACGGCAAACTTCTTTTTGTGGTTCTTTGATATTTAATATCCGGCCATCAAGGCGGATTTTTGTGGAGGGCTGAACTTCAATACGATCACCTAAAGTGGCAATCTTGCCGTCAACACTGACGCGCCCCTGTTGAATATAACCTTCTACTTCGCGGCGGGAACCGTGGCCGGAACGCGCGAGAATTTTCTGTAACTTTTCAGATTTTTGTGTCTTACCGCTCATTGAGCAACCTCTGCTGTCGCCTTCACAGGCGTCGTGTTATATGTCAATCAATACGTCATATTAGAAAAAATTATAACAAATTGATTTTAATAAATTTTTTAACATAGAGTGTTAGAAAACAGGTCATACACTCCGGTCCGTGGCCGGGCATTCTACACTAATTTTAAAATCAATGACTCAAATAAATATGCCCGTTTATCACTCACGCCGAAACTCATCAAGAAAATCCAAGATATATTACAGCCACAGCCGGAAACCAAAATAAAAATGGCCATAAGATATTAATCTCAGGCCATGTTTCATCAATCTTTTATTTAGCTTGTCATTAATACAAAACTAGAATATTAGTTATTTATACCCTTCATCTTTCAAGTTGCTGCTTTGTTGACTGCGTTCACTTACCGCCGCGCTGCAACTTGAAATCTATTGGGTATATAAATCAGTCTTGGTAAAATAACAATACTGTCACTCCTGAATTGGAGAGGGATTCGCAATACTCTTCAGTGAATCAGGAATTGTTTCACTTAGATACATATCACTGATTTTTGGCAAATTCTTAACATAGAGATCATATGGCATCCAAAATGATTTCCCTTCAAACCGGTTATTCTGGAATATATCGTTTTGAACGTCCGCTGGAATATCATCCCATTCAGCAGATCCAGGGGAATATGGACCTTGATATTTAACAACATTCCACGGATTATGCAGTCGGACTAACTTAATACCATTCCATTGTTGGGCATCAAGTAATAAATAAGCATGACCCGCGACTAAATCAGTAGATGAACCTGTTCCCTGATAAGTCACATGATGTTTTATTTTGAAAATATCTATAAATTTCCCATCCCAGAGACGTTCCTGATTATCCTGATCAATATAAGTATTCGCCGTAGAATCTATACCAAAATAGACTTCATTACCACCACCTAAATTCTGGTAACCTCCATGCAGTTTTGAAAATGCCTTTTCAATAAGGTAGTACCAGAATTCATTTTCATCTTCCATCTCAGAAAAACTAACTTGAGGGAGATCATCATCAATCAATAGATAACCAATCGTAGACCGATTTATAATCCTGATTGAATAAACGCCCGTTGGATTATAAACCGGCGGATAAATAGCAGAAAATAATACATTATGCCCTTCAGGATGGGATACGATTGCGCCAATAGTGCTAACAAAGCCACAATTACCGAGATAAAGCTGGCCCATATCGATCATCTCTATCCCTTTAATATACATCCCAGGAGATTTAATAAAATCCTTAATACGGCAATGCGTTGCAACGCCTCCACTTTGCCATTGCTCAGGAGGATATGAATCATCCAACAAATACGCATTCTTAGCTGATAATGCCTTAATTAAAGCCAACACCGGATCTTTGGTATATAAGGTTATTCCTTCAAAATCAAAAGGTTCACAGGTAGCCAGAATATCATTTAACTCACTTAATTTTACCGCTTTATCAGGATCCCCGACCAATGCTTCCTGCACCGATTTTTCAGCATACGCATCGCGCCCACATGCTATTAAATCCCTATCTGGTGATTTCGGCCAGGTATTAACATTACTGACATCAATTGGTTTATCGGAGAAATTAACAACTGCCATTTTCAATATCCTTTAAATTTATGATAAATGAATAACCTTACGCTGCCATTTATTTCAAATAGCCAAACTCAAGTTTTATACCTAATAGTATTTGATCACACTTACCTTAGGTGAGGTAAATATTTCCTTATCACGTTATCAAAAGCAACTTAATTATTAAATACATGATGTCTTTATTTTATTTAGTTACTATTAACAATTCGAAGCAATAATAAAAATTTCAATTCAATCAAAAAATCAAAAATATAAAGCCAGTGTATAACACACTGGCTTTATATAGATATTGGGAATGATTACAGCTTAACCTATAAGAATGGCGTTACATTTCCGGCACCTTCACGTATTACAACAGGCGTATCTTCAGTCAAATCAATTACCGTTGTAGGTTGCTGCCCTAAATAACCGCCATGAATAATCAGATCAACCAGTTTTCCCAAATTATCTTTAATTTCTTCCGGATCAGATTCAGCAAAATCATTCCCCGGTAAAATGAGACTGGTGGACATGAGTGGTTCAGCCACTTGTTCCAGAAGAGCCAACGCAATAGGATTAGATGGAACACGTAATCCTATTGTTTTCCGCTTATCATTCATCAAACGACGAGGCACTTCTTTCGTCGCCCGCAAAATAAATGTGTAGTTGCCCGGTGTATTATTCTTAATCAGACGAAAAGCCGAATTATCGACATAAGCATAGGTCGATATCTCTGATAAATCACGGCACATTAAGGTGAAATTATGATTACTGTCCAACTGGCGGATACGACATATCCGGGTCATCGAATCTTTATCTTCCAGACGGCAACCAATCGCATAACCGGAATCAGTTGGATAAACCACGACCCCACCTTTTTTGAACACATCCACACTTTGCCCTATTAAGCGTGGTTGCGGATTATCAGGATGAATATAAAAAAACTGGCTCATAAATTGCCTCTTAATTTTATGCAGCCCCTACAGTGACCAGTTGCGCCATATTGGTACCACATCACCGGGTAACCACAATTTACGCCCTAACTCTATCCATGAACAAGGCTGGTGAAAATCAGAACCTAACGATGCCATCAAATCGTACTCCCGTGACAATTGACCGAGATGTTTCCGCTCGTTAGGTGCCTGCCGGCACTGTGCAACCTCCATTGCATCACCACCATGTTGCTTAAACCAGACAATCAAACGTTTCAACCACTTGGCAGATAAATCATATCGCCCCGGATGCGCAATCACTGCCTGTCCGCCTGATTGATGAATGGCATCAATAGCTTGTTCAATTGTACACCATTGCGGTGGAACGTATCCGGTTTTTCCCCTCGCCAGATACTTCTTAAAGACTTTCGCAATGGTCGGCTCTTTACCAATTTCTATTAAGTAACGAGCAAAATGGCTCCGCGTCACCTGACCACCATCCGCTAACTGACTTGCTCCTGCCCAGGCATCAGGAATACCTGCCTTTGCCAGCCTGCGACCTATTTCAATTCCGCGCGCTTTCCTGAGTTCAGCCTGTTTACCCAACAATTCAGTCATTGCAGTTGCCTGAATATCTATATTCAGACCCACAATGTGAATCTCCATACTTTCCCACAGGGTAGATATCTCAACACCGGGTATTAATTTCAAGGGCAGATGATGATTGCGGATATATTCATGGGCCAGAGGAATAGCATCTGTCGTATCATGATCAGTCACTGCCAATACATTGACTCCCATTGCCACCGCCCGTTCAACCAACGCTGATGGTGAAAGTGAACCATCCGATGCAGTCGTATGGCTATGAAGATCATAAATTGTCACCAACTCAGTGGTTGAATTTGTCATTATCTCTTTCTCTGCCTGAATAGATTAGAACATACGACCAGGTAGCTTAACGGTAAATGGCGGCGTTTTACAGAAAAGAACGATATTCAGCCCTAAAATACCGGGCTGAATATTATCATTTTAAGCGGTAATAAATTTCATACTTTTTTCTATAAAGGATGAAAGTTAATCAGAATTTTTCTTCATTTCACCAATAGATTTCAAATACTGTGACTTGCCCGGATTATAGAGTGGCCCCATGTCGATAGTTTCATTATTAGATTTAGCAACATAGCCCATCCCTTCTCTGGCTGCATTTGCCAACAAACCACAATCCTGATCGCCTGACCAGGAAAATATACCACCCAGTTTATTCTTGGCTACATATTCAGCTTTCTGTTTCACCGTGCGCGGCGTATCTAATGAGATAAAGTGCCCTTCTTTTTCACTAAACAAGAAATCGGCATCGGCATTGGTATCCGTCATTAACACGAAGCTATTTTTCCCGGTAGCAAGAGTATGTTCAGTATCCAGATAATTATTAACAATATCAAAAAATTCAGGCGATCCTTTTTCCATTGTTCCTAATGCATCGCCATCTTTATTATATTCGCGCGTTTCAAGATTTGCTCCTTTGCCTGCACGACCATAGTTAGCATAGCCTAAGTTAATTTTCTCCAAAGGTATGCCAAGATCCTGATGTAAATAATTGATAGCAACCTCCGCGGATAAATCAGATGCACCTGATGGATCAGGCTCTTTCGGCGAATAAAGATTAGTATGATGCCCGATATAAGGTGCCCATCCAGTACCAAAATAGTCATAACTCATTAAGAAAATGTTATCCAGGCCATTTTTAACTAACTCTGCAATATTCGATGTTTCCAGTTTCGCTTTTACACCACTACAGGCAATCGAGATCTCTTTTCTGTCCTCTCGACCAAATCGACTATCCAAAGACTCACGTAATTCTTTAATTAACAGAGCATAATGTTCCCCATCTTTTTCACTGATAACATTACCGACCTCACCAGCGCTTCCTGGATATTCCCAGTCAATATCGACACAACTGAACATGGGAAAGCGCTCAAAAAAATCAATAATACTGTCAACAAAAACGCGGCGCTGCGCCACATCAGCAGCCATCACTGAGAAATAACCGGACATACTCCAGCCACCAATACTAAAAGCCAGTTCAAGTTTATGACCCGCTAAACGCGCTCTTTTTTGTAGCTCGCGTAATCCACCCAATAAGCCCGATGCTTTCTTTTGTTGATAATAAGGCAGAAATGTTCCGGAATTAATATCCGTATTAGCACTTTCTTTAGGTAATCCCACATTACGGGCAGTACCTAAATCACCATAAGGATCAAGAGGAACAATATGACCTTCAGTAATTTTAATGTCACTCTGGCTATTCCAGCCCTCTGCAACTTCCTTGATCTTCTTTCCTTTAACACCAGTGTCACCGTAAATACCCAAGAAGCTGAATATTAACTTATCATAGGCGGTGATATTGATAGTGCTTAAGTCAAATCCTCTTCCCCGATCATCCGCCTCTTCATTTTTACCATCCAAGCGGGCATCATATTGACACCAATCAGTAATATAAGCAGAAAGTTTCGGTCTGGATTTATCGCTCTCATATTCATTAAACATCGGGCGACAAACACGAGTCGCCGTGTAGGAAAGATTGTTACCTGAACCATCCGGCTTAAAATTAACATCTGGTCGCTGATAAGTTTCCTCGGTAATAGCATCCGGCTGTAAAACCGGTGAAGGAATCTCTTCAGTTGGATTAACACTCCCGTCAGTAGGATTTCCATGCTGTTTTATCTCTTCTTCTGTCGCTGGACGGATATACTTCCAGGCATTATGCGGTGTTCCCTCCTTAGAAGAAGGATCGGGAATATGCCAGCGTTCAACCCAATAGGTATTGGTATAAACACCACCATTAAAAATAACATTATAAACTTGTCCACCTGCCTGATTTTTCCATGCGGCTAATGGTTCACCAATAATATCACTGACATCGGACATGGATCTTGATGAAGTATAAGTATATTTGTTTACCATTTATAAACTCCAATGAGATTTATATTTAGCCTCCACATGGGTAGAAGAGGCTAATTTAAATATTAAAGATAACAAGTCAAAATTTTAAATTCAGATGACTGATTTATTTAATTTTCAAGTCCCACTATTACGAAGCTGGATTTTCCTTTTTTAATAATTCCTTAACCGCCACGCCAAACGATGCGGATCCTTCTTGCGCTGTATAGCGAATATGCAGAATCACATCCGTCAGACTGTCTAAATCCTGCGATGTATTGGTAAATTGGAAATTCCAACTCGATCCTACCCCTACCCCCTCAAAGGGTAAGAAACGCTCATCATCGAAATTAAGCGTGAACATCCCACTGTCATTAATCCCCGTAGATAAAGCGATTTGTTGATTGGGCTGTATACTGCGAACAGTATAAGGGGTTTCCGCACGCGTCCCTTCTTTCAACATCTTTTCAACGGTTTTGAGATCGGCTTTTGTCGTATAACTACTCACACCCGACAAACTTAATTTGGCGCAAATATCTGTATAAGGCCCAATTAACATAGGCAGCGTAACCGAAACTGATTTAATCCGCCGATTAAATAAACCCGAATAATCCGCACCAAATTGTTTTAATTCATCCAGATTAAACGTAATGGCATTATGCGCTTGCAGAATTTTAAGGTTATCTTCCCAAGACTCGCCCAATAAAGATTTAAGCGAAATCGTTTTGATAATTTCCAATTTACGTGAATTTTGCTCAACATAAGTACGTTCCATACGTTGCAGCGCCAATTTCAGATTTTCACCTACCAACAGCCCTTGATAGAGATCATTCCAGCTCGCACCATCAATAAAATTCTGCTCACCTAACCCGAGTTCATATTGTAAAGAGGCCTGTGCAGACAAACATAACGATGAAACCGCATCATAAGCTTGCAAATAGAGACTAGAAATCTGGCTAATCATCCAAGTATATAAACTTTCATTGGTAAAACGACTGGAGAAATAAGCCAACAGCGCCTGAGATTGCTGCTGCTGCGCTTCAACCTGCGCCAAACGCTTACGGGCAGCACTGACCTGCAACTGTTGGATACTGATTTGTTGCTCAATCGACTTCACTTCCCAGTCAGCTTGTTTATATTGCAGCTCCCACTCCTGCCGACGACGGCGATAAGATTCAGAAACACTGAGACTTTCCGCTTTAGTACTGTCAGATTGATATTTCAGTGTCGCTATCTCAGCCACCGCATTCAAAGCCGCTCCCCAGCGCGAACCACCAACAGCTAAACCATAAATATTGGGGATTAAATCCAGTGCGGCCGCAGCCGTTCTTGATACTTGTGAAGCCAACAGGGCAGAAGATGCCTGAGATTGTAATTCAATAACCTGCTGTTCCGTTGACGAGATATTTTCATCATAAAGACTTTTATAATGTTCGTACCGCTCCTGAGCAGATTGTTTACTCACTTGCAATGCATCAAGATTGGCCTGGTTAATATTGATATCCTGTTGCTGGAGGTCAACAGCAAAACGGTAGAGATCATTATTCTGGACCATCTGAAATGATTCAAAACTCAGATTATCTTTGCGTTCCAACAGGCTTAATAACGTGCTACCGAATTGTATCAATGTATCGACACCGGATTTTGCCCGTGCCAACATCGGTTCAAAACGATAATTTGGCACTCTGAAATTCATTCTGCTGGCATTTCTGGCCGCAACAACCCGCTGATAACGCTGATTCATTAACCCTCTGGGAGAAATTTTCGAATCATAAAGATCCATAGAAATTTCTTTACCATCCAGCGTTAAATTATGCCGTAAATTGTAAATCCGGTTTTCTATTCTATCCCACAACGCAGTCAACTCTTCATTGATAGGTTTCATAAAGAGATCATTATCAAGCGCACGAATAGTTTTATCATGGACCACCGGGGCATAAGGCAAAGGATAACTTATCATCTCCAATGCACGTACAGCACTATTCTTCTTATACGATGCATCCTCAAGAGTGATTGGCTGCCAAGAACTGGCTAATTGCAGATCAGGACGAGCGCCCAATAACGAACTTGCTGTTGCATAGCTTAGACGCGCCAACGTTCTGGCAGTCGGCTGAAGCTTCCGGTATTCCATGTCACCCTGATCGATAACATTTTTAACGTAAAAGTTAAAAATAGCCTTACGATAATGAATAGGTTCACTGGCAGAAATTGCATCAGGATCCGTCGGTTCTATCAAGCTACGCAATCGCTTTGGCTCGTCAATAATCGGACGGCTATTCCAATAACGAGGCTTATCCTGTGTTAATGCGGGTTCATCACTACTTTCAAAAGGGTTAAAAATAAACTTAATCCAGCGACTGGCTTCTTCATAACGCTGTTCCACATTAAACCGCCAGGCCACCATAAATGGCATATGGAAGAACAGCTCCCAGAAATAAATACCATTTGCCCCTTTCAGGTCGATAGGTTTTGAATCATTGCCGGTAATCGGCTCCTCATGAATATTTTGGGTTTCCCAACTCAGAACTTTGTCCAGTTTCTGACTCGCCTTACTAATTAACTCCTTTGCAAAAAGCGTATTTAAACGAATCTCTTGATCAGAATACCAACTTTCTGATTGCTCTTCTTTTGGAAATTGTAAATATTGGGTTTGTTTAGTCTGCTTAATTTGAACCTTGTCACGAAGCAATTTCCCGACACTCAGTTTTTGCTTAATTCTACCTGCAATATCTGTTCCCGTTTCTGATGGCAGGCTAAAACCAGTAACAACCGTCACATCACTCCTGTCACACCGATTCAGTACCACACTCAATGTTGGATCATAATCTTCCGGGGTAAGCACCTTATATTTCAGCCAACACCGTTCACCCTTGCTATCCTCCAGCCAAATACAATAAAGAATATTTTTGCTTCGGCTAAAATCATATTTATACGTTGATTTGGATGTAAGAGATATATTCAGTGTCCCTTCAACATAACCCGCTTGAAGATCAAATTGATCTATTGTACCCAAACTTCCTTCAAACTCTTTTTTCTCCGCTATCGGCCACTTCATATTATTATTAACGGGATAAAGCACCAATTGCTTATATTCCTCCGGCCCGCCATTCGATGGTTCCCGGAAATAGAACCAGACCAAAGCCGCGCCGTATGAATCCAGATCGGATAACTTTGAATTAGATGATTTAGGCAAATCCGTCGCCGCCATTAATAAGTTGTCACAAACATAGGTGAAAACCTCGTCATAATCGTACAACGAACCATCGTCATTCTTACCGTGCAAACGAACAAATGCAACCAACGCCAAACGTTCAACATCTCCGGTACGATCGAGAACAGCAATCAACTCTTTCATCGCGTGATCAAGTAAATCTTCACGAACCGTAGTTCCGGTACTCCAAGTACCATCAAACGCCAAATGGGCCAAATTAAGTTTGGTGCGATATTTAATGCTATTATCTTTATCTTGTTTTTCTTCAGAAACTTCAAACCAACTAATATATAACCGGTTATTTAAGATAATTGGACGAACAATACCGTTATACGCATTTTCTAAAGGGACATTAATCAGCTTCCACTCACTCCAAGCGGTAGGATACAGTTCGTCAGTCTGATTATTACGCTGTTTGGCATCTAAAGTCCGCCAAAAATAACGGTAGGGTTGGGTACGGGTCTTGGCAATGAAATAGACCTTATCATCGGCAATACCAACACCATCTTCGTAACCCGCAATAACCTCTAAATTACTGACCTCTTCAAAGTTATTCAGGTATCCCAATATTGCTTTCTGAGCAACATCATCCGTAAGCTTTCCTTGATTAAGTGCGCTTTCAAGTTGGAAGAAGAATTCTGTTTTTGTTAAACGTAATGTGGGATCAACATAGACTTCCGGGTAAATAGCCAGTTGTTGATTTGCAGCCCAATAACCATAACGATTAGCAAACTCCTGCCAATTATCTGCATCTTCCTGAGTCATCGATAAACCTGACTCTAAATTCAAAACAATACGATTAATATATTGTTGTACAGACTGAGTAACATGTGCGACACGGGCTGTTTTTACTTTGGAAGAAACCTGAGTGTCTAACAACAGAAAATCATACAGATCATCCACATTTTTAATTTTTTCACGCTGGGATTGAAAAGCGGTATCATGCGGGACAATCTGCCCAAGATAATAATCCACTAATGCATCACGCAGATTTTCCTGTAATTTTGCTTCAATTAAATTAGACATGCTCATCATCTCCTTGCGCTTTTAATGCGGCCATTACCGCTTCACCCATGCTTTGGAAAGCTTCAAAACCTGAATTAACGTCAAGTGCGCCAGCACCTAATAAAGGTTCAACGGACAGATTGGTTTTCACAGAAAGTTGTTGTAGTCGCCGTATCCAATCTATTTGAGATAAAGTCATTACACGTGTTTTTTCTAATCCTCCTTTTTCACAGGCAAGATAAATTTCATCAGGATCCCAATCTAGAATTTCAGCCAGTAACTGCGCACATTTATAATTGTTATCCTCTTCTTCTGCCTGTGGTAAGGTTTCATTGTTAGCAAAAGTAAAATATTCTTGAACCTTATCTTCATTTTGTTTTGCATTTTCCAATAAATCCTGATAGCGATTCAGCAGGAAAATTTCGTCTAACGATAATGATATTTTTGTTGTTTCATCTGCGCTTAGTCCAAGCCATTTAGGATTTGTCAGGCGCAATAACAACAGATTATTACTTATGCTCAATGCATTAATTAATTGAGTATAAATTAACAGACTGTAAGTCAGGTCCAGAAACTCTTTCTTAATATCCTCAACTTTTTCTGGCGTATTATCTAATACCAATTTCAGTACTGAGTAGACACTGCTTCCCAACCAACGAAGCTGTAATGGCACAATATCTTTTGATACGCCATATTCACCCGCAACAGCACTAGATAATAGACTCTCTTGTGCGGTTTTAGCTTGCAATATAATCTGCAAGACAATATTAATTTGATTATTATCTGGATTTATTTTTTTCTCCTTGACGATATCTTCAATCTTTTTCCTCAGAGATTCTTCGTCCGTTTTTCCCCATATCAATGGAATATCTTTTACTAATCCATTATCTCCATCAAAAACACCTTCTTTATCTGACAGAGTCGCCCACCAATCTATATCATTTATCTCTTGCCGATTAAAATCAGATTTTTTTAAACACACATTATCAGTAAGACCATCAGAAATTCCCTTATAAAAGGTTAACATCCCACTTGTTGGCACTAACGGAAGCTGAGTTTTACCTAATAATAAAGAGAGCTTAATGGGTGTCAGTTTTGTTTTAACTAACCAAGACGTTAAAACTTCCATCTGAGCAATAATACTGAGGATGTCATCTTTCTCCCCTAAAGCCGGTATATTTGCCAGATATCCGCGTTTATCCGTTAAAATATCGGCCAAAATCAATCCATCTTCCGCAGAAAAACCAAATAATCGTGGAATAGTGACTAAGCGATAAAGTCTGGACACGACATCGAGATTACGCACCAATTTGCCAGAATCAAGCTTCAGTGCATTTTCAACGATAGGCGCAATCACTTGAAATGTGGATACAGAAATAGCTAATCCAGCACACAATTGTTTAACTGTTTTCGCCCCATCTCCTTGATTTTCTGTATAGCTAAATACTTTACCATCCAAGATTAAAGGTTGATCAAAAAGTTTAGACTGATTAAAAAGTTGATCAAAAAAAGGAATATTATTGCTGATAGAGAATGGCGTAATTTGATATATCCATCCAGCAAACGCCTCCGGTAATACTTTATATTGTGTAGATAAATGCTGGAATAAGCCTAACGCTCTTAATGTATTATTAGAAATAGCCAATTCCATATTCTTTGGTTCAGCTTTTATTGCTGAGGTTACCAGTAAGTCAAGCTGATGATAAGGTAACGCTAACCAACGCTGTAAACGAATAAAGCGATTCATTCGATCATAGCGAAAATCAGAAACTGCACTTATCTGACGACCAGAGTCGGTTCTGACAATACTTAATGCCTCTAATTGGCCAGAATTTATATAAACACCACCATAATGGTAAGGTGCTGGAAAGTGTTCCGAGGTTTGCCCGCTATTAAAGATGGGATTAGAAAACACCACACTCGGTGAAACTAACGGCCGGAAATCACCACTGCTAAATAAGTGTTCGAGATCTGTCACTTTCGATCCTGTCTGTTGACCAAAAGACAAAATCTCGGTTAATTTCACACGGTCATCCGCAGAAAGGCCATAATTATCCTGGAAAAACTTCTCTGCTTCCGGCAATAATTCTGATTGTTCAGTGCCTTGTTTAGCAATAGCAAAACGGTAAGTCATCGTCAGGAAATTAATACCTTCAATATTTACCGAGGTATTATTTGTGCTTTCTTTTGGCACCGCAGCATAGACTGTCATTTCACCAAAAAAAGGTCCATTATCCAAATTACCAATTTCACTATTATCACTTTCGACATAAGTTAACGTTAATTGCCGGCTAAATGGTGATGAATTATCAAATGGTTCCATCCTTGCTTTTACGCGGTTATAGGTCAAGATATTTTCACCACGAAGTTTAACTTTAATTGTCTCTTTAACCTTATTTTTGCAGGTAATCACAATCTCATCATAGGCTTTATCAACATTATCACTCAACAATGTCGGGCCAGTGATATTTTCACCAGAAAGAATAATATAAGCATGTTTTGAAATATCACGCTCAGGCAATACTTCTGTCGTACTTGTGCTGAAATAACGCTTAATAAGCTGCTCACGTGATAAAAAATTTTGTGAAAATGGACTTTTCTCTGTCAGTAAAGTCATTTGCTCCTGACTCAATTGACTATAGGCAAACAAAGCCTGATCACGTTTTTCAGTTAAGATATGCCAGGGAAATTGCTGATCCACTTGCTGAATAATCGTGCCTAATTCAATCTCTTTTTCAGCCAAACCTTTATTGATCTGTTGAGAAGGCAAACTATAAGGTAATATGAATGGAAAACGGGTCTCTCCTAAAACCTGATTAACCGGCTTATCCGCATGGCCTGTTTGATCAATATATTCTCTAGCACTCTTCGACAAAACATCATTCACAACAGATATTGCCGTGATCTCTTTGTAAAGATTATCACTATCAAGTAATAAGTCAGGAATATCTGCGCGCCGTTGCTCCAACCCCACGGCATTATTAGCACCATCCAGCTCTATTTGTTTGACAAATTTATAAAGATCGAGCAGGTAATTTACCGGACTATCAAGAGACTCAATAGCGTCCGGCTGGCAGAAATTATCCCAAGGTTCAGGAAATAAATTACTGTAATCAGGTAATTTTTCTTTCTCATCAGCATTATCATTGCTATAAGAAAAATATCTTGCCTGATGACTCGCTTTTCTTAATGTTGCTCCATCATAATCTCTCAGTTGCCTTTGCCGATAATTTTGCACCAGTTGGTTAGCTGCACTAACGGCTTTATCAAAAATCACCTCTGCATGGCCCAATAAAGATTCATTATGGCGTTTAATAAAGCGTTGTTTTGACACATCAATAATGTCAAAAATAGAATGATAACCCAAATGCTGGAGTGTATTAAGCAGCGTGATAGTGGAATTATCTTCATTCTGTACTGAGTTTGATAACATATAACTCGTCGGTAATATTGACGATGCTGGTGATTTTATTTCCGCCACCGCAGACAATAACGGTGATACTTTTGTTATATCCTGTTTTTCACGAGAAATGCTTTTATATTTATCCATTATATTATTCCCAACCTAATTAATCGGAAACACCTGAATAGAACAGTTATAGAGACTATAACCATATTAAACAGTGAAATTTTTTAAAGAGTTAGTTCAATTTAATTTGCACGCTTCACACTGCTTCTCTTTCGGTTTGTCATAAGAAGGAAGCTCACCTTCGAAATAAAATGGCTCCATTTCGATAATTTTTTTAATTGGCTTACGCCCCAACCCTTCATGAGCAGCATTAGTTAACAAACCATTATCTTGATCACCCGTCCAAATAAATAGACCACCCAAACCTTTCTCTTTAACATAACGGCCTTTTTCCCTTACTGAACGGGGAGTATCTAATGACATAAATACTTTGAGATCTTTATTGTAAAGATAATCAGCTTTAGCGATCGGATCATGGAAAACCTCAAAGCCATTACGTCCTATTTGATTCTCATAATCAACATAATTATAAATAATATCTGTCCATTCAATGACACTGCTTTCAAAACTCCCTACCGTGGAGGTTCCATCAGTATATTTCCCAACCAGCTGTTCATTGTTCTTACTCTCTAACTCCGCAGTTCTGGCATTGCGTGTATAACCAGAATAGCCGATATAAATTGATTTTTTATCAATCTTTAAAGAAAGAAGATAATTAACCGCATCATCGACTGAATATTTAGAATACTGATCATCTTCTTTGCGATAAAGATTGGTATGGTGAGAAAGTTTATTATCGCCTAATGTAAAGAAATCATAAGTCATTAGGTTAATTTCGTTAACGCCCGCTGCGATCAATTCTGGAATATGCGCGGCTTTAATTTTTTCTATATCGGCGGAGGCAGCAATACTTATGCTTTTTAAATTACTTATATTTGCATTCTTCAAATCCTTAATAAGTTCGACAAAATGCTCATAGTCATCTGGAGCGTTTGGATTACCGTCCCCGGCAGAACCGGGATATTCCCAATCAAGATCAATGTGAGTCAATATAGGAAACTTGTCGAATAAATCTTTAATCCCATCAATAAACCGCTGGCGGAAAATGTCATTACGGCATACTTCATAAAAAGCACCGCTCATTGACCAACCGCCAACGCTAACAGAAATTTCCAGATCCGAATTTGCCTCTTTTAGCAAACGAAGGCCGCCTAATACCCCTTGTGCTTTATTTCCATCATATAAATTCCAAGTTTCGTCCTTCCAACTACTGAAACCACAATTAAGATAAGCCGCCACATCCCCCCAAGGATCAACCAGAATAGGTCTCCCTTTGTAGTTTTTAAGGATTTCATCCTTATCTTCTCCCATCTTCCATCCCTTTATCGCCTGTTCTATGATGCCCTCCCCTTTACTACCGGGATCACCAATAATACCGGCAAAGCTAAAGATAATTCTTTTAAACGGCTTTCCATTTTCTTTATCACCCTTAAAACGCATTAAATCAGCACCTCTTCCCCCTTTTATTTTAAAGGAATCCTCATTTATTGGTGCTAAACGCTCATCATAAATTGACCAATCAGTTAAATAACAGAGAACAGCAAAATCATCATTCTCGTCATAAGTATTGAAAACTGCTTTAGCAAGTCTTGTTGGTGTATACGATAATGCACTATCGGTTTTTTTTGGATCAAAATCATTTAACCGATAGGTTTTTTGCGCTGCTCCTTCTCCCGAATCCTTATGTGGATCAGTTTGATATACTAATTGACTATCTGCTTTTGATTCATCTTTACTCATATCATACTCCACTAACGATACAATTGTTTTAAACATCAGAAAGTTACATCATGGCAATCTATGCCGGAATTCAGTAGAGTTCTATAAGTATTCATATTAAAAACCGCTCACCAAGAATACCTATAATTTATTGAATACAAAGGATTACATAGCTTAAATGCATGAAAATGCACACTTTAAGTAACACGATATGTTAGAGGTCTGAATACTACTTCTTACCGTAATATTTGTTAAACCTCTTTTTTCCATATGCAGATATAAAAATTGATTGTCTATTCTCGCCATCTGACTATTGACTCAATAAAAAGCCAGCCAATCATGCTTTTTAAGTAAAATTCACTACAGCTAAATTCTGTTTTTTATGGAATAAAATTGATATGTGTAATATTATTAAATATGCACCATAGCGATATCATAAAATGATAATATTAACTATTTATGACAGTAGAATAATAAATTTATTAATATCAAACGACCAGAATTAGCCGATTCTATCCTGATAACCCGTTGTACTTATCCAACCAACCGACAAAAATTTAATAGAATTTTTTTCATAAAATTCTTGACACACAAACATCGTTCCAGTTTACTAGTACACAAGAAATGGCAGTATTATCTCGTATATCATCTATATTTAATGCGAAAGAGGCACTGAAAATGACTGTATTTATGATGTCTATCCGTTGGTGGCACAACTTCCCATTAAGGGCGGTATGGTCACGCACATAAATCCACAGTGCCAAATTACCAGAACCCGCCAAAAAGGCGGGTTTTTTTATATGCATAACTCATGAGCAGGACGAAAAAATGACGGATAAACAACCAAAACTCACAATTATTGAGCAGGAAACAACTTATCAGCCCGATCCTGCACGGCTATTTAATCAACTCTGTAGTCAGCGACCGGCAACGTTATTGCTGGAATCGGCAGAAATTAACAGTAAAAAAAGCCTGAAAAGCCTGTTAATCATCGACAGTGCCTTGCGTATCAGCGCAAACGGCAATCAAGTCAATTTCGACGCCTTGACAGAAAATGGCCGAAATTTATTACCGGTTTTGCTTAAAAAATTTCCCAGCAATGTCCAATCTGAAATGACACACGATTCTCTTCAATTGATCTTTCCACCAATCAATCACAATATGATAGATGAAGATAGTCGCCTGAAAGCCATATCTGTATTTGATGCACTACGTGCCCTTCTTTCTCTGGCAGAATTGCCATCGCAAAACGAATTACCATCGCAAAACAATGCAGAAGCAATATTCGTTGGCGGCCTTTTCTCCTACGATCTGGTCGCCGGGTTTGAGCCGTTACCCACAGTAAAAACCGTTCAACGTTGTCCTGATTTCTGTTTTTATCTGGCAGAAACTTTAATGGTGATCGACCATCAAAATAAAAGTGCACGCCTGCAAATCAGTCTCTTCAATGATTCTCCAGAAGAACGACAACGTCTTAAGCAACGGTTGAAAACATTAGCGAAACTCATCACAGAACCCACTGAGCCAGTGCAACAAATCTCGCTGCCGGCAATGAAAGTCTCATGTAATCAGGATGACGAGACATATGCAGAAATAGTGACACAATTGCAACAATACATCCGCCAGGGAGATATTTTTCAGGTGGTGCCATCACGGCGCTTTTCTCTGCCATGCCCAGCACCGCTTAATGCTTATCAAAAACTTAAACAGCGCAATCCAAGTCCTTATATGTTCTTCATGCAGGATAAAGACTTCTGTCTGTTCGGCGCTTCCCCTGAAAGCGCACTGAAATATGATGCGTCTAATCGTCAAATCGAGATTTACCCTATCGCCGGCACACGTCCCCGTGGGCGCAATGCTGCCGGAGAGTTGGATGCAGATCTGGACAGCCGGACTGAGCTGGAGATGCGTACAGATCATAAAGAATTAGCTGAACACTTGATGCTGGTTGATTTAGCCCGTAATGATTTGGCCCGTATTTGTGAACCCGGCAGCCGCTATGTCGCTGATCTGACAAAAGTCGATCGTTACTCTTTCGTCATGCATCTGGTTTCCCGTGTGGTCGGGACATTACGCCATGACTTGGATATTTTCCATGCTTATCAAGCTTGTATGAATATGGGAACACTTACCGGCGCACCGAAAGTTCGGGCAATGCAACTTATCGCCCATTACGAAAATGAACGTCGTGGCAGCTACGGTGGCGCAGTCGGTTATTTCACCGGCAAAGGTGATATGGATAATTGTATCGTTATCCGCTCCGCTTACGTGGAAGATGGCATAGCGACGATTCAGGCCGGCGCTGGCGTAGTATTGGATTCCGTTCCTTTGGCAGAAGCTGAAGAGACCTGCAACAAAGCAAGAGCCGTCATTCGTGCCATTGCTGAAGCACATCAGGCAGAGGAGATTTTCTGATGGCGAATATTCTCCTGCTCGATAACGTAGATTCATTCACCTATAACCTCGTCGATCAATTACGCAATAAAGGTCATCAGGTTGTTATCTATCGCAATACCGTTGCAACTGACATCATTATGCAGCAATTCAAGGCGCTGCCTTCTCCGTTACTGATGCTTTCACCGGGGCCGGGTAAACCCTCTGACGCGGGCTGTATGCCTGAATTACTTGAAAAAATCATCGGCAAAATTCCGGTGATCGGCATCTGCCTTGGGCATCAAGCAATTATTGAAGCCTATGGTGGAGAGATTTCTGCCGCTGATGAAATCCTGCACGGCAAAGCTTCTCTGGCAGAACATGATAATCAGGCTATGTTCGCGGATCTGGATAATCCTTTGCCCGTTGCCCGTTATCACTCTTTGGCGGGTTGCAGAATTCCATCTGAATTGACGATTTCTGCCCGTTGTGGCGACACCGTTATGGCGGTTCGCCACGACAAACATAAGGTTTGTGGGTTCCAGTTCCATCCTGAATCCATTCTCACAACACATGGCGCCAGATTACTTGAACAAACTCTAGCCTGGGCATTGAATTAAAAAGGAGGTATGAAAATGCAATCTATTTTCGACAAATTGTTCAGTGCGCAGATACTGACACAACAAGAAAGCCAGCAACTGTTCTCCGCCATAATTCAAGGAAAATTAAGTGAGCCGCAACTCGCGGCGGTCCTTATCAGTATGAAATTGCGCGGTGAGCAGCCACAGGAGATCGCCGGAGCCGCACAGGCGTTACTGGCAAATGCCCTGCCATTTCCGAGGCCGGACTACACTTTCTGCGATATTGTCGGAACCGGGGGAGATGGAACTAACAGCATCAATATTTCAACCGCCAGTGCATTTGTCGCAGCAGCTTGTCATATTAAAGTCGCCAAACATGGTAACCGCAGTGTTTCCAGCCGTTCCGGTTCATCTGATTTGCTGGCCGCGTTTGGTATCACGCTTGATGTCAGTGCAGAATGTGCCCGCAACGCCCTGGATGAAATCGGCATCTGTTTTCTGTTTGCGCCGCAGTATCATATTGGATTCCGCCATGCGATACCTGTACGTCAGCAACTGAAAACCCGGACACTGTTCAATGTATTAGGCCCTCTGGTTAACCCGGCCCGCCCGCCGTTGGCATTAATTGGCGTTTACAGCCCTGAGCTGGTTGGCCCCATTGCCCGTACCTTGCAAGTCCTGGGCTATCAGCGGGCAGCGGTTGTTCACAGTGGTGGAATGGATGAAGTTGCCCTGCATGCACCCACAATCGTTGCAGAACTTAATGATGGAGAAATTGCCCATTATCAATTAAATGCTGAAGATTTTGGTTTACAAAACCATCCAATATCGGCATTAAAAGGGGGGGCACCGGAAGAAAACCGTGAAATGATCAGTTTATTGTTACAGGGTCGGGGTAAGAAAGCCCATGCTGATGCCGTTGCCGCTAATGTTGCCCTGTTGATGAAAATTCATGGACAAGAAAATTTACGTCATAACACTCAACAAGCCCTTGAAACCATTCACAGTGGTCTGGCTTATGAACGAGTCACCGCACTTGCCGCAAGGAGTTAATGATGCAAACTACCGTTTTACAGAAAATTGTTAATGATAAAGCCGAATATCTTATTGGACGCAAGCAACAACAACCTTTGGAAAACTTTATTGATTCTATTGTTGCCAGCCAGCGTAGTTTTTATCAGGCGCTGAGCAGTGAACCGACTGTTTTTATTCTGGAGTGTAAAAAGGCATCGCCTTCAAAAGGACTCATTCGTCAGGATTTTGATCCCATCCAGATAGCAAAAACTTATCAGCCTTATGCTGCTGCAATTTCAGTATTAACGGATGAAAAATATTTTCAGGGCAGCTATGACTTTCTCCGTCTGGTGAGTAATGCCGTTCATCAGCCGGTGCTATGCAAAGATTTTATTATCGATCCTTATCAAGTTTATCTCGCTCGGTATTATCAAGCAGATGCCATTCTGCTGATGCTGTCGGTTCTTGACGATGAGCAATATATTATGCTGTCTGAACTCGCTCATAGTCTAAATATGGGAGTACTGATAGAAGTAAGTTCAGAAGAAGAACGGATCAGGGCTGTCACACTAAAAGCCAAAATTATTGGTATCAATAACCGTGATCTAAGAGATCTTTCCATAGATTTAAACCGTACCAGACAACTTGCGCCACAATTACCGGAAGGAGCGATTGTTATCAGCGAATCAGGCATCCACCAGCATCAGCAAATTCGCGAACTCAGCCATTATGCCAATGGTTTTCTGATCGGCAGTGCTTTGATGTCCCAGTCCAATCTGGATCTGGCATTACGTCAACTGATTCTGGGGGAAAATAAGGTCTGTGGATTAACCCGCCCACAAGACGCCAAAGCGGCATTACAAGCAGGGGCTGTTTATGGTGGTTTGATATTTGTTGAGCATTCTCTGCGTAGAATTAATATCGAACAGGCCCAACAAATCATCAATGCGGCAGCTCTCAAATATGTGGGGGTATTTCAAAATCAATCATCTGCATTTATCAATCATACTGCTCGTACTCTGTCTCTCGCTGCGGTGCAATTACATGGAGCAGAAGGTGAAGTTTATATTGAAGAACTGCGGAAATTATTGCCTGAAAACTGCCAGATTTGGAAAGCGATTGATATGTCGAAAGATTCATTCCACGCTAAAGCCGGAAATATTGATCGGTATCTGCTTGATAACGGCAAAGGTGGAACCGGCAAAAGTTTCGACTGGCAATTACTTGAAAAACAATCACTCGACAATGTGATGTTGGCAGGTGGATTAAATGAAGAAAATTGCCAACAGGCAGCAAAATATGGCTGTTGCGGACTTGATTTTAACTCTGGTGTTGAAAGCGCGCCGGGTATTAAAAGCAGTCATAAATTGAGTAAAGTGTTTCAGCGTCTACGAAGCTACCAATAAACAATGATTCTTTGATTAATGGACAAACAGAATAATGAGTAAACTTAACCCCTATTTTGGTGATTTCGGTGGACAATTTGTGCCACAGATCCTTATTCCCGCCCTTGAACAATTAGAAACGGCATTTATTGATGCTCAACAAGATCCTGAATTCCAGCAAGAGTTTCAGGATCTGCTGAAAAACTATGCCGGCAGACCAACGGCATTAACTTTATGCCGTAATTTGACTAAAGGCACTAAAACCCGCCTTTATCTGAAGCGGGAAGATCTATTACACGGCGGCGCTCATAAAACCAATCAGGTACTTGGTCAGGCATTACTGGCGAAACGCATGGGCAAAAATGAAATTATTGCGGAAACCGGCGCCGGCCAGCATGGTGTAGCAACAGCCCTTACCTGCGCACTATTAAATATGAAATGCCGTATTTATATGGGTGCTAAAGATGTGGAGCGCCAATCCCCTAATGTCTTCCGTATGCGTCTGATGGGAGCCGAAGTTATCCCGGTTCACAGCGGCTCTGCAACCCTAAAAGATGCCTGCAATGAAGCACTGCGCGACTGGTCCGGCAGCTATGATAAGGCTCACTATTTGTTAGGTACCGCCGCGGGCCCACACCCCTACCCAACCCTAGTTCGGGAGTTCCAGCGTATGATTGGTGAAGAAGCCAAAGCCCAGATTCTGGCAAAAGAGGGACGTTTGCCTGATGCTGTGCTGGCCTGCGTCGGCGGGGGTTCCAATGCTATTGGCATGTTTGCCGAATTTATTCCTGAAACATCAGTACGCCTGATTGGTATTGAACCCGCGGGACACGGTATCGAAACGGGCAAACATGGCGCCCCGCTGAAACATGGCGAATTAGGTATCTATTTTGGGATGAAATCACCCATGATGCAGACAGATGAAGGCCAGATTGAAGAATCTTACTCTATTTCAGCCGGCCTGGATTTCCCTTCTGTTGGCCCTCAACATGCCTATCTGAACAGTATCGGCCGGGCTGATTATTTTTCCATCACTGATGATGAAGCATTAGCTGCATTCAAAACGCTTTCCCGTGAGGAAGGTATTATTCCAGCTCTCGAATCCTCTCATGCGCTGGCTTATGCTTTAAAAATGATCCATCAAGCGCCTGATAAAGAGCAATTACTGATCGTCAATCTATCCGGTCGCGGTGATAAAGACATATTTACTGTCCATGATATTTTAAAATCCAGGGGGGAAATCTGATGGAACGTTACGAGCAGCTATTTAAACAATTGGAAAGCCGTAAACAAGGTGCTTTTGTCCCCTTTGTCACACTCGGCGATCCAAACCCAGAATTATCGTTGGAAATTATTGATGCACTGATTGCCGGTGGTGCTGATGCCCTTGAGTTAGGTATTCCTTTTTCTGATCCGCTGGCTGACGGCCCGACAATTCAGAATGCCAATCTGCGTGCTTTCTCCTCAAATGTTACTCCCACTCTCTGTTTTGAACTATTAGCAAAAATTCGGACAAAATATCCTGATATTCCCATTGGTTTATTGATGTATGCCAACCTGATTTTTCATAACGGCATAGACGAGTTTTATCGCCGCTGCAAAGATGCAGATGTCGATTCTGTATTAGTTGCAGATGTTCCTGTATCAGAATCACGACTATTCCGTACCGCAGCGATGAAATATGGTATTGCCCCTATCTTTATTTGCCCTCCGAATGCGGAAGATGAATTATTACGTGAAATCGCCTCTTATGGCCGGGGATATACCTATTTATTATCCCGGGCCGGCGTTACCGGCACAGAAAGACGCGCTGAACATCCTTTAAATCATTTAGTCAATAAGTTGCGGGAATATCATGCTGCACCGCCATTACAGGGATTTGGTATTTCAGAACCTGCACAGATAAAAGAAACGTTAGCAAATGGTGCTGCTGGTGCAATTTCCGGATCTGCCGTAATCAAAATTATTGAAGCAAATCTTTCTCAACCAGAAATAATGCTGAAAAAACTCACTGAATTTGTATCAATAATGAAATCTGCAACTCAACTGTAGTATAAAAAATGGGGCAAAATCTGCCCCATGCTTTTCATATCAAACAACTTATGTTAAACAGAGGTGGTTCTTATCAGAAGTGATAACCGACACCAAACATAAATACCCACGGATCAAGCCGGGTATCAATTTTATGGCTCCGATCGTTTGCTTTGAATTTCACATCAGTTTCAATGTTCACCCACCACACAGACGCATTTAGCATCCAGTTCTGATCTAACTCATAATCTAAACCAACATGCCCAGCCACACCCCAGGAATCTTTCAGATCCAGACTGTGTAAATTACTGACTTTAACAGCATCATTATCATTGAATTTCTCGTTAAAGAAAGTGGTATAGTTCAAACCAACACCAATATAAGGGCGGAAATGACTTTCTTTAGAGCCGAAATAGTATTGCGCCATTAATGTCGGTGGCAGACTCTTTATTTTAGCAATATTACCAGCACCCGGTAAACTTACCCGATGCTGGAAAGGTGTCCCAGCGAGTAATTCAACACCAATATTATCGGTAATCATATAACCGAAGGTTAGACCCATCTGGGTATTATTATCCGCACTCAGAGAACCTACCCCTAATACATTATCAGAGCCGGTATTAGGTCTTACTGTTGCAGTACCCGTGCGGAAAAGAAAATCACCCGCTTCATGAGCAAAAGCGAACGATGGTGCTAAAGTTGCCGCTGCTAATACAAATGCAGAAAATTTTTTCATTATTCATCCCATTCCTGTGATTTAAAAGTCAATAAAAATATAGCCATATATTTAAAATTATGATCCAAGATAGATCACATCTTTTAAATAATTTAATAAAAATCGTATATTTGCGATATTATTATTCCAAATTGGAATTATTTTAAATTGACACAAATCAATATTTATCATTAATTATTTGAATGTTTTTTATATTTATATGCCAACTCCAACATTTTATCTTTCATCTGATTATATTTCCATGATGTTTTAACAAAGTTAAATTTATGTTTATTTTTATATTGAAAATATAATATGAAGTACTTTTCCCTTTCATCAACAATCACAGCCAATCACTAATTTATCCGCGTAATCTCCTTTCAGCTATCCACATCTGCCCATAACAGAGTACAATTAACCGCTGTGTATTATTGTTTAACCTGATAGGAGCTGTCTTCATGCCAATCACGGCGAATACCCTGTACCGTGACAGTTTTAACTTTTTCAAGAATCAACTGTTAAGTACTCTGACTCTGGCCGTTCTGGCGGCTCTAGTGACTACCCTATTGGGGCACCTGTTTATCCCTGATAGCGAACAGATGAAACTGCTGACAGAAGCAGAATTCACTTTTGCAACTTCAGGTAAAGCCGGAATTCAGGATATGGTGTCCCAAATGACCCCAGAGCAACAATCAATGATCATGCGGGCGGGAATAGGAACTATTTTCTCCAGTATGATTGGCAATGTGCTACTGGTTGGTGGTGTATTGACGTTGGTCACGGCAATTTCAGCGGGAAATCATATTTCTTCATTACAGGCAATTGGTTTATCAGCAAGCCAATTACCAAAACTGTTCCTGCTACTGCTTATCTGCACCTTGCTGATCCAACTTGGTTTAATGCTGATGCTGGTACCAGGTATTATTTTGTCTATCGCCTTGGCTTTATCACCCGTGATTATGACCGCTGAACGTCGTGGTATTTTTGCGTCGATGAAAATAAGCTGGAAACTGGCATTTGCCAATATTCGCTTGCTGGTTCCGGCAATTCTGCTATGGCTGACCGCAAAGCTCTTGCTGGTGTTTATTATTGATCGTCTGACATTCATTCAAAGTGAGATGGCGGGAATTATGCTTGGCGTGTTTAATAATCTGATCTCAGCCATCCTGCTAATTTATCTGTTCAGGTTATATATGCTGGTTGCCTCTTCACAACAAAAATGAATATAAAATAGCCGTTCAAACAAACCCCATAGCGATAAAAGCTATGGGGCTGACAGAGAATACAACATGAGCCAGTTTATATCCGTGTACAGCTGTGTATAAGAGCTTTATTGCTATTTGGATAAGAGCAAAAAATTCCCTGCCATACAACAGGGAATTTCTGTAGAAAGAGGTTGCTAATTAAATACAAATTAGCAAATTCCGATTAGAACCGATAACCTACGCCAACTACCCAAGTGCCTACTTTGATGTCACCCAATTTGCCGTCACCAAATTTTGAGTATTCATAGGATGTATCAATAGTCCAATTTGGCATAGGGTTAAACTGTAACCCCAATCCGTAGCCGACAGATGTCTTACCTTGGGTATATGATCCATTAAAAACAGGAATTTCAAGCTCTCCACGCGCAGCACCAACCATACCGTATATACTGACATATTCATTAAAGCGATATGCAGGGCCCGCCATCAGGGAATAATAATTCACATCAAATCCATCGAAACCCTTGTGTGTATATGTGAATGAACTAATAACACCAAAATTATTATCCAACTCGTAGCGGTACTTCAGGTTGAAGCCCTTTCCCTTTGGATTACCATCAAGTTTTTCACCATCAAACTTTACATGACTCTGAGCATAGCCACCAGAAATTGTACTTTCACCGCTCGCATTCGCTGCAAATGCGAATACAGATAAACCAACAGCCACCACTGAAGCTACCAGTGTTCTTTTCATTGAAAATCCCTAATATTGTATAAAATATAGAAAAAAATAATTACGGGGAGGTATTATTTATCAGTAACCAATAGAAAACAACGAAATTCCATTTATTGTTAATTTCCCGTTTAATAAAGCAAAACACTAAGCATTACCGTCGTATTCCTCTTTTTTAACAGAAAGATACTTTCCTTAAAGGAAGACAGATGATTATCTATCAAATTGGCTTTATTATCTGTTATTACGGCTAAATAATTGTTCAACCAAGCCCCATAGTTGTAAAAACGATGGGGCTGACAAGTCATAAACAGGATCACACTGTATTAAATGTGCTGCTTCAGGCCGCTATATTTTTAGCCCCACAAGATGACATAACTCTTTCAACTATTTCTTGCTCAATTTTTATTTCAAAATCAGTAAACAACGCCTTTGGCTTTACACTTCTACCATTTTTTTCCAGCGCGACAAAACCGTGTTGATTCAGCGTCTTTAACGTAGCTGACAAGTTGCTTGGTTGCCTCCCTGACAGCTTGGCCAGTTCTGCGATTGTTTCTGGTTTCTGTTCATTAGTGAACAGCTATGAATCATTACCTTTTAATGTAATTAGAGTACCATTCGGGCTTACTTTGAATCATTCGAACGGCAAAATAGAGATCGGGCACCACAACTAGATCGTCATCACTGCTTCTCAATTTATTTTGTTTTATCCAGCGGGTAAGTTCTGTCCGTCGGCCAGCGAGCACCAATGTGACACCTTTTACTTTCAATTCAGTAATCAGTTCATCAATAGCCGCAAAAACACTCACATCGTCATAAGTAAAACTCACAGCCGCATCAACAACTAACCAACCCGGACGCTTTTTCGCCCTGTCTACATGCTGCAACACCCGTTTTTTAAAATAACTGACATTGAAATAAGTTAATGGTGAGTTAAACCGGTACATCATCACACCGTCTACCGGTTTAATTTCATTGCCTTGGTTAATGGAATGAATCATCCCTTGTTCATTAACGCCCAAAAGCTGATCTGTCGGGCGGAAGACAATTCGCAAAAACTGCAATAAGCCAAGCAAAACAGCAAAACCAACACCGTTAATCAAACCCACCACCAACACTGAAATCAGGGTAAACAATGATAAAGTGAATGCCTGACGATTTCGTTTCCGCAGTGACCAGATCCCCCGTAAATTTAACAATGATGATGCCGAATAAATCAGCACTACACCAAGAGATGACAATGGAATATGCGCCAGGAAACCCGTCATAAACAGTAAAACCAGCAAGATAACCACAGCGGCAATCACAGAAACCAATTGAGTTTTCCCACCAATAGCATCATTAACCGCAGTTCGGCTGCTGGCAGCACTGACAGCAAACCCTTGTGATAAAGCAGAAGCAATGTTCGCAATACCTAAGGCCCTAAGCTCTGAATCCGCATCAATCTGATAGCCGTTTTTGCTGGCAAAACTACGGGCCGTCATCATAAAACTGACAAAACTGATAACGGCAAGGTTCAGGGATGGGATAACCAGATCACGCATAATTCCAGGTTGGAAATCAGGCACTGGCACAACAGGCAACCCTCCACCGCTGACACTGCCAACAATCTGAATACCCTGTTTTTCAAGCCCAAATTGCCAGCTGACATAAGTCGTTAATACCATTGCCAACAAAGGCCCCGGCCAGGTTGGGCGCAAGAAACGTGCAGTAAGCAAAATCAACACTGTCGCGACCGACATTGCCAACGTTGGTAAATGTGTGCTCATTAATTTGGCAGGTAATGCGATCACCCGTTCAATCAACCCAACGGGTACGCCGGCAAAGCCAAAGACTTTAGCCAACTGATCCACCATGATTGTCAATGCCACACCGTTCATTAATCCTTTAAGGATCGGTCTTGAAAGAAAATCAGCAAACGCACCTAATCGAAAATGACTCGCGAGAACACACCATATCCCTGTCATTAAAGTCATCACGATCGTCAGCTGCCAACGTACATCTTCATTACCAAAAACCAAGGGCGCAACTGCCGCCGCAATAACGGCACACGTTGCTGCATCCGGCCCGACAATCAACTGTCTTGAAGTGCCAAATAACGCATAAGTGAACATTGGCAAGACACATGCATAGAGACCGATAATTGCACTTATTCCCATTAATTCAGCGTAAGCAATAGCAATCGGCAGAGCTACTGCGGCCACAGAAAGCCCAGCCCTTAAATCATGACTAAACCACTCTTTGCGATAATGAGAAAAATTGCCCAACCCTGGCATCCAACGCTGTAGTTTTTTCCACTGCATCTGGTTTATGCCCTCTTATTTTTCAACGGGTTTTAGCTATAATGCTGTGTTATATGTTCACTGACAACAGGAAGTTAATTACGCCGCTCTTTATGGTAAAATTGTGCGAAACAGATCGATAAAAATCTTTATTTATCGATAAAAAAAGCCATACTGTTGCCGCTTAGTATATTCAACCACCAAAATCGGATAGAGTCAGCTGCCGGAATTACAATAGGTTCAAACATGAAACAACTTTTAGACTTTCTACCTTTAGTCGTATTTTTTGTTGTATACAAAATGTATGACATTTTCTATGCTTCCGGGGCACTGATTGCCGCCACCGGTTTAGCTGTAGCGATAACTTATTTCATCTACCGGAAAGTAGAGAAATCATCTCTGATCACTTTTATCATGGTTGCTGTTTTCGGCACTCTGACCTTAGCTTTCCACAGTGATCTCTTTATTAAGTGGAAAGTCACCGCAATCTATGCCTTATTTGCATTAGCCTTGCTCGTCAGCCAATGGTTCATGAAAAAACCACTTATTCAAAAAATGCTGGGCAAGGAATTGATTTTACCGGAGTTTGTCTGGAGTAAACTCAATATGGCATGGGCGCTGTTTTTTATTGCCTGCGCACTGGCCAATATTTATGTCGCGTTCTGGTTACCACAAGATGTCTGGGTTAACTTCAAAGTATTTGGTCTGACTGCCCTGACTCTGGTTTTCACCGTGCTCAGTGTAGTATATATTTATCGCCACCTGCCACGCGAACAGAAGTAACCCTATTCAAATGGATACCTGCCTGCTATCGTCTGTAGGCAAGTATTGTTTTTTCATCAAATAAAGTAAAGTTTTCAATGACACAACAACAATTACCTAACGGAGAATTAGTCCTCCGCACACTGGCTATGCCCGCTGATACCAACGCCAATGGAGATATTTTTGGTGGATGGCTGATGTCACAAATGGATATTGGTGGCGCAATTCTGGCAAAAGAAATTGCGGAAGGCCGTGTTGTCACTGTCAGAGTAAATGGTATTACTTTCCTTAAACCTGTCGCTGTTGGTGATGTCGTCTGCTGCTATGCCCATTGTCTCAAAACCGGTAACAGTTCGATTACTATTAACATCGAAGTCTGGGTGAAGAAAGTAGCATCTGAGCCTGTAGGCCAACGCTATCGTGCAACCGAAGCGGTATTCACTTATGTTGCTGTTAATGAGGATAATACCCCCCGCCAGTTACCAGAAGGCAAAACCCAATTTCAACTGACCAGCAGCACTGACGAACAAGCCTGATTATTAATGCAAAAAAGGAGCATCCAAATCATGCTCCTTTTTTATCTGTATTTTCCCGCCGATCAGGATTGAGAGATACCGGTCATTTTGAATTCTACTGTTGTGATATAGCCAACCGCGGGTATTTTTTCAAAGCGCCATTTTCTCATTGCTTTTTTTACTTCCCTGTCAAAAACATTAGGCGGATTGGCGCCAATCACTTCGATATTCTTTACCCGGCCGTCTTCATCAATATCATATTTGACTCTAACATTACCCTCAATCCCCAATGCTGCCGCTCTGGATGGATAAATGGGTAACGTTTTACTTAATGCTTTTGGCCCATTCTGTGATTTAGTTACCGTATTAGTTGCCGGTTTATTCTGATTATTATCAGTACGGTTAACCAGTGGCTTTTCCTTTTCCAATTGTTCAGTTATCTTCTCAACTGGCTCCGATTGCTTTTTAACAACCTTCTTCTTCACTTCCGGTTTCGGTTTCAGCTTCTTCACCTCCGGCTTTGGGATCACCGGCTCTGGAACAGGTTCCGGCTCCTCCGGCTCTGACTCGGGTTCAGGCGCCGCGGGTTGTGAAACCGGGGTTTCTTCAGCAGCTAACTGAATCATAGCTACAGACATAAGTACAGCATCAGGCTGTTTTTCCGGTATCACAGAACAAAAAAGTGCGGCAGCAACAGAAATATGCAAACAAACTGATAATAATATTGGCCAATGTATCCAACGCATAAGAAAGTTCTTGATTAGCAGCATAATAGTCAATCCTCGAATAACTGCTAGTTTAAATGCAAATAGCAATCATATTCAATAAAGATTGTAGTTGAGCGTGAATATAAGGCCAAAAATATTATTTTTTTAATGCGTCCATACACTATGTTGAACAAACAATAAAGCTCGCCGCTGTTTATAAACATCTAATTTACGTAGTGAATAAATACGTAAATTACGTCTTGATTGCCCTTCCAGCCAACGGCGACGGCGGTTGGAATGCTGACGCAATCTCCGCCACCGCCCTACTTCATTCCGACTATGTTTCATACAACTATACCTGTAAAGAATATCATGCTCATTATAAGCCTTTAAAAAAGATATCCAAGGCGTATCTGAAGAGTACTTTTTATGTCATATAGTGCGAAATAACCAATATCAAGTATGATGCTTGCAGTATAATTGCCGATTTTTTGGTAAATTCATCGGGTTAATTAGAATCCCGTGTTTTGGGGAAACCGTGTTAAACGCCACCAAAGATGTCTGAACAAAACAGGATTGATTGCCGAACATGACAACCTTTTATTCCGTCCTAAGTTGGCTTGCTATTTTCTTCTATTGGCTGATCGTTGCCAGTATCACCTTGCGTATTTTAATAAAACGCCGGCCTGTAACTTCCGCTATGACCTGGCTGCTGATTATTTATATCCTGCCCTTAGTTGGCATTATCGCTTACCTGTCATTTGGTGAGCTGCATTTGGGAAAACGCCGAGTTGAACAGGCAAAAGCCATGTGGCCGTCAACAGCAATATGGCTTGAAGAGCTGCGAAAATCTCGTCATATCTTCGCCACGGAAAATAGCGAAGTCGCGACACCGTTATTCCAGCTTTGCGAACGGCGGCAAGGGCTTGAAGGCGTTAAAGGTAACAAGATCCAACTGCTGACAACCTATGACAACTCACTAAAAACCATCATCAAAGATATTGAAAATGCCAAACACAGCATTGAGATGATGTTCTATATCTGGCAATCCGGCGGCTTGGTTGAACAAGTGACTGATGCCCTTATGGCCGCAGCACACCGCGGAGTCAGATGCCGTGTTATGGTGGATTCAGCCGGCAGCTGGTTATATTGCCGTAGCCAATACCCGGACATCATGCGCCAGGCGGGAATTGAATTTGTTGAAGCTTTGCCAGTCAATATCTTCCGTTTATTTCTGCGTCGGATGGATCTGCGCCAGCATCGTAAAATTATCCTGATAGACGACTACATTTCTTACACCGGCAGTATGAATATGGTAGACCCACGCTTCTTTAAACAAGACGCCGGTGTTGGACAATGGATCGACATCATGGTGCGGATGGAAGGACCGGTTACCACGACAATGGGTGTTATTTACGCTTGTGATTGGGAAATGGAAACAGGTCAACGCATCTTTCCACCCTCACCAGACAACAATATCATGCCATTTGAACAAGCCAGCGGGCATACAACTCAGATCATTGCATCTGGTCCCGGATTCCCTGAAGAGTTAATTCAACAATCTTTAATGACGGCTATTTTCTCTGCCCGTAAGCAATTGATATTAACCACCCCTTATTTTGTTCCCAGTGATGACTTGATGAATGCTATCTGCACTGCGGCTTTAAGGGGTGTGGAAGTTATTATTATTGTTCCTCGCAGAAACAATTTTTTCCTTGTTCGCTGGGCAAGTCGTGCATTCTTTTCTGAACTATTGAATGCGGGAGTTAAGATTTATCAGTTTGAAGACGGTTTATTACATACCAAAAGCATCTTGGTTGATGGTCAACTCAGTATGGTTGGCTCAGTTAATCTCGATATGCGCAGCCTGTGGCTGAATTTTGAAATTACTGTGGTTATTGATGATGAAAACTTTGGTAATGATCTGACTCTGGTGCAATACGATTACATGGCCCATTCTACATTGCTGGAAATCCATGAATGGGAACAGCGCCCTTTGTGGCATCGGATAATTGAACGTATTTGTTACTTTTTCAGCCCACTACTGTGACCAATACCCTCGTCTTGACAAGATGGGGGTATCAATCAATACTCCGTCATGCTTTAATTCTCCCATCATTACTGACCAATGAATTGATATGGACAACAAACCTTCACAAACAATGGATTTAGATCTCAATAACCGAATGACAGAAGATGAAACCCTTGAGAAAGCGTATGACATCTTTCTTGAGCTGGCTTCATCCAATCTTGATCCCGCGGATATTTTGCTATTCAGCTTACAATTCGAAATACGGGGCGGCGCAGAATTACTGGCTCCTTCAGAGGATTGGCTGGAACATGTGGAGTTCGATCTAAACCCTGATTTTTTCGCAGAGGTGATTATCGGGCTAGCTGAATCTGAGGATGCTGAAATTAATGATATTTTTGCCCGTATTCTGATTTGTCGGGAAAAATCTCACCAGATTTGCCATATTTTGTGGAAAGAGTAATTGTAGCGACAATAGAGTACAGACAATATTAAGATACATCAATTTCATCTTTTATTTTTGTACTCCTCAGCGCCTCATATAAGAAATAGATGCTGACGATAAGTAAATAAGTGCCTAATGTAATCATTGCATCATTTGATTGCATGTAACGTGACAGAATGTAAGAAACAGCAGAGCCAAACGGTATTGCAGAATAGATAATCATGTAAGATGCAGAAATAACACTCACCACTTCATCTTGGTGATAATGAGTCTGTCGTTCAGTATAAAAAACAATTAAGTTGATGGCACTCAATAACATAACAACGCTCCACGCTATTGATGCAATATAGATGTTATTAGCTATAGGTATACAAATTAAACACAGAGCACATATTATCCCTGTAATGGAAATCAAATGCCATTTGTTAACATTGTTCTTATAAATAATCCTGCCGATCCTTACTCCTATAATTAACCCGACCGTGGATATAGCAAAAAACAATCCTAATTGTATATCCGTCAAATTGAATCTTTCGATTAAAAAATATGTCAGTATAGATTGGAATCCATGTAAGGCTATGTTTGAAAAGAAAAAACGCCTCAATAAATAATTAACAAATAAATTATCTTTAATAAGTTTAAAACCTTTGATGGTTTTTAAGATGAAATGCTCACCGGTGGTTTTTACTCTTAACCCTATGTTTATTTTAGTTAAAATAAACATAGAAACCACATATATGACACCAATGATAATAAATACATTGCTATAACCTAAATAACTTAATATAGTTGCGCCGATAATTGGCCCTATAGCAGGAAACAGGCTATCGACAAAAGCAATTTTCCTGCTCATTTCTTCCATGTCTTCTTTATGTGGTAATATCTCTTTCAATGTACTGTGGATAATGGTTTGATACAAGATAAGAATGGATGATAACAAAAATACCACCATAAAGAAAACAAGGTTATTAAAATTAATCTCAAAATAGGTATAGGAAAAGAGACATAAAAGCAAGCCAATTAAATTCAGTATTAATAGGCTTGCTTTTTTTGCAAGCCTGTTTTCGAGCAGATTAGCTACTGGAGGGGCAATGATATTTGGTGTAAACAGCAATCCATAGCTAATCGTCATCATTTGCAATGATTTTGTTTCTGAATAAAGAACTAACGGAGCGATAAATTTAAAAACCCAATTATTCATCGAGTTGAGGATATATGAAATTAAAAAATATAATGATTGGCTACTTTTTAATTTAAACATTGGTCAACTCGTTCCTTCATTTCCTTGAATATCGCATAACCCCTTTCTGTTAGGTCACCATACTGCTCTATGATATTGTATGTTTCATTATACCGAGTTAATGCCCTTTCCAAGAACTTCTCATTGCTATTGGGATCTGCTTTAACAGCTTGTCTGAAATAAGACACAATATTACCAAGCACATAATTGGCATGATAAATACCTGACATTGGCCTTTTGTCTTTTCTGAATGGTGCCGTATAGAGATTTTCTATAGGATTGTTGACAAGCTGATCTTTGGTTTGCTCTAAAAATAATTTTGAGTGTGATGCCTCATGAACCAAATCTTCAATATATTGGTTTATTGAGCTGATCTCTTCCTTCGTATTGGGAGAAATAATTATGCATCCCAACGCTTTTAATGTTGATCCCGATTTTATGCCCCCACGTTCAGTTTGACCGACCAAGACAATATGCTTTATTAACGAATTGACAAAATCGTAGTAGTAGGGTGAAACAGATTTCATGAGATCCAACGATTGATGTATTTTAACTATCTCTTCTTCTGAGTTTCCCGTGAATGGGCCGAATGCATAAACACCATCATCATTGATGTCATTATCCGGTTTATCATAGATATCTTTTAAAGTTTTTGATATATATTCCGAGATGTTAGCATTAGTAATAACTAATATTTCCGGTCTACTAGGGACCAATGTATTAGGATTGTGAACAGATAAGTGATCTAATGCAGATTTTAAGAAATTTTCTGCATTTTTTTGGTTTTGCTCTTTTATCGCATCAACACACAAAAAGTAGTTGGCAAAAACTTTCCAGTTATAATTTATTTTTAACTCATCGTTGAAGGCAATATTGAAGTTTTCAGACAAATACTTTAATGAAGACAACACTTCATCTTCAAAAAATGCCTTATTCTTCTCAATGACAGTAATCATGACAAACTCCTTATTAATAAAGATATTAAAGTGTCCAGATGATTCCATTTGGACACTTTAATGACGTTAGATAACACTCACTTTAAATTGATGATAACAACAGCAGTGTACAAATGACCTTTTGGGATAAACAATTTTGAAAGATCGATATTGTTCATATTGACGTCTCCTTTGCTTAAGTAAAGTTCAATTATACCAATACACCAAAAACATTAATTTAATTAATATTTATGACAATGCATCGTAACATTTACCACGTTATTTTATTAAAGTCAATGTTTTTAATTTTTTATACTCTATATTATAGTGGATAATACACTACATCAATAATTTCATTGAGTTATAAGCAAAAATCAATAGATTACCAAGTAAGGCACACCACCTAATATGACAACGTCACCAACAATTTATAATGGATCAACCTTCAAGCAAGACACTGCATGACGGAAACTTCCCTCCATCAATGGCCGGGTCTTAGCACATTCAGGATCTGCCATTGGACAACGTGTACGGAAAACACAACCTGATGGCGGATTAATCGGTGACGGTAATTCCCCCTCCAGTAACTCAATATGCTTATTTCGTTCTTTATCCGGATCAGGCACCGGCACTGCCGACATCAATGCTTTGGTATAAGGGTGCTGTGGATTATGATAAACCTCATCATAAGTACCCAATTCCACCGCATGCCCAAGATACATCACCAATACACGGTCAGATATGTGCTTAACCACCGCAAGATCATGGGCGATAAAAATCAGCGACAGCCCCATTTCCCGTTGTAATTCCTGCAACAGGTTCACTACCTGAGCCTGAATGGATACATCAAGTGCAGATACCGGCTCATCACAAATCACCAATTTAGGTTCAAGAATAAGCGCACGGGCAATGCCGATACGTTGACACTGACCGCCAGAGAATTCGTGCGGGTAACGGTTAATCAGATTCGGCAGCAATCCAACCTTCATCATCATTGCTTTTACCCGGTCCTTGATTTCCAGCTCTTTCATCTTGGGATGATAAGTACGCAGTGGCTCTGCAATAATATCGCCAATCGTCATTCGCGGGTTCAGAGATGCTAATGGATCCTGGAATATCATCTGGATATCGCTGCGAATATTCCGCCACTGTTTATCATTCATATCCAGCAGGCTTCTTCCCAACCAAGTTACTGAACCACCAGAAGACTTGACCAATCCGATAATTGCACGAGCAAAAGTCGATTTACCACAACCAGATTCACCAACCACACCAAGGGTTTCCCCTTCGTATAACCTTAATGTAACGCCATCAACCGCTTTCAGGGTTTTTGCTGGTTGCCAAAACCATTGTTTGCCATCTTTGATATCAAAGTGAACTTTCAGATCGGCCACTTCCAGCAACACGCGTCTTTCTTCAATCGGACTCATACCAATTCTCCCGGCGCTTTAAAACAAGCTCGCAAACGCCCATTGTCAAATGCCTCTAGCTTTGGTTCACAATCTACGCAATGGTCTACTGCAAACTGACAGCGGGGCTGGAACGGACACCCTTTCGGCAACCGTATTAAATTAGGCGGATTCCCAGGAATTGTCGTCAATGACTCTTCATCACCATCAAGACGAGGTACAGCATTAAGAAGGCCAATAGAATAAGGATGTGTTGGTTGATAAAACACTTCGCGAGCCGTGCCATATTCCATAGTCCTCCCAGCATACATCACCAGCACTTTGTCACAAATACCGGCAACTACCCCCAAATCGTGGGTAATCATAATAATCGCGGTATTAAATTCCTGTTTCAGTTCATTCAGCAGAGTCATAATCTGTGCCTGAACCGTAACATCAAGTGCGGTTGTCGGCTCATCAGCAATCAACAATTTTGGCCGGCATAACAATGCCATTGCAATCATCACGCGCTGACGCATTCCACCAGAAAACTCATGAGGGTACATGCTCATACGTTTACGCGCTTCCGGCATTTTGACGGCATCCAACATCCGAATCGATTCAAGATATGCTTCACTTTTACTCATACGTTTATGCAACATTAATACTTCTGTGAGCTGATCACCAATGCGCATATAGGGATTGAGAGAGGTCATTGGGTCCTGAAATATCATTGATATTTCTTCCGCTCTCATGCGGTTAAGTTCTTTCTCTTCCAAGTTAAGAATTTCCCTGCCATTAAAAATAGCAGAGCCGCCAATCGTACCGTTTCTGGCAAGCAATCCCATCAGAGCAAAAGCGGTCTGTGATTTCCCAGAACCAGATTCACCGACAATTCCCAGTGTCTCCCCTGCCCGTAAATCAAAATTCAGCTTGTTCACCGCGGTAACATCCCCATCCGGGGTACTAAAAGTCACGTCCAAATCTTTAACAACTAACAACGGCTCAGAACTTTTCTGGTTTTTAACGCTGTTCATGTTACCTCCTTAACGATCTTTCGGATCGAGGGCATCACGCAGGCCATCGCCGATAAAGTTAAAACAAAACAGTGTCACCACCAAAAAACCGGCAGGAAACATCAGCAACCATGGGGAAACTTCCATCGAATTCGCACCATCACTTAACAATGCTCCCCAACTGCTTAATGGCTCCTGAGTTCCCAATCCTAGAAAGCTCAAAAATGATTCAAACAGAATCATGCTTGGAACTAATAAAGATGCATAAACCACCACCACACCCAATACGTTAGGGACAATATGGCGTAACACGATGTAACGGGTTGGCACTCCACACACCAGCGCCGCTTCAATAAACTCCTTACGTCTCAGGCTCAGTGTCTGACCACGGACAATACGCGCCATATCAAGCCATGACACCATGCCAATCGCGACAAATATCAGCAAAATGTTCTGTCCAAAGACGGTCACCAGCAGGATCACAAAGAACATGAATGGGAATGAGTTCAGAATTTCCAGCAGACGCATCATCACTGAGTCTATTTTTCCACCCAGATAACCGGATAATGACCCATACAAAGTTCCAACGACTACGGCAACCAAGGCTGCGGCAATCCCAACCATCAATGAAATGCGCCCACCAATAGCAACACGTACCAGTAAATCACGGCCAGAGGAATCAGTACCGAAATAGTGACCTGATTCAAACTCAGGTGGCATAGACATCATAGCCCAGTCAGTATCATCGTAAGTAAACTGGGCCAGCATCGGGGCCAAAATCACAAACAAAGTAATCAACGATAACAAGCACAAACTGGCAATCGCTGCCCGGTTGTGAATAAAACGACGTCGTGCATCCTGCCACAAACTGCGGCCTTCAATTTCCAGTTGCTCAGAGAAATTTTCCAGAGCTTCGCTATTTTGTTTATTGACTATCATTGCGCGCTCCAATCTTAATAACGGATCTTCGGATCGATGACGGCATACAACACATCAACAATCGCATTAAACAGAATAGTCAGGCCACCAACCAAAATCGTCAGGCTTAATACCAATGAATAGTCACGGTTCAACGCTCCATTAACAAATAACTGCCCTATTCCCGGTAAACCAAAGATCGTTTCAATCACCATTGAGCCGGTGATGATACCGACAAAAGCAGGCCCCATATAAGAGATGACCGGCAATAATGCAGGTTTTAAGGCATGGCGGAATATAATGATACGTAATGGCAACCCCTTGGCACGTGCAGTACGGATAAAATTAGAGTGCAGTACTTCTATCATCGAACCACGGGTGATACGCGAGATACTGGCAATATAGGCCAAAGACAGTGCTACCATGGGCAAGATCATAAATTTTGGCGCTCCGCCATTCCACCCCCCTCCCGGTAACCATTTAAGGTGAATGGCGAACCCCAGCACCAATAACGGCGCCACAACAAAGCTTGGGATAACAACCCCCGTCATGGCGAATCCCATCACGGTATAATCCCACTTTGTGTTCTGGTTAAGTGCAGCAATAACCCCGGCGCTGACCCCCAGCACAACCGCCATAATAAATGCCGATGCACCTAATTTAGCCGATACCGGAAATGCCGTCGCGACCAGATCGTTAACTGTGTAGTCCTTATATTTAAAAGAAGGTCCAAAATCCCCTTTGGAAAGCTGGATTAAGTAATCAAAATATTGCTTATACATGGGGTCATTCAGATGATATTTCGCTTCAATATTCGCCATCACTTCTGGTGGCAATTTCCGCTCACCGGTAAATGGGCTGCCTGGCGCTAGCCGCATCATGAAAAACGAAATAGTGATAAGAATAAAAAGTGTCGGGATCGCCTCTAAACAACGGCGTAAAATAAATTTAAGCATCGCCCGTTCCTATGTGTTGGCCCTAAACCCTGGCCTTAAAATAATCTGACACTAAGGCAGCCCTTGCCGGGCCGCCCTGCAACTATTAGTGTTTGATAATATAAAAATCTTTGGTGTGTAGATTATCCAAAGGATCTTTCCCTGTATAACCACCAACATAGGGCTTCACTAACCGGGTATTCACATAGTAATAAAGGGGAACAATGGCTGAATCTTTATCTAGCTGTGCTTCTGCCTTTTGATAAACGGCCGCACGCTCATCATCAGTTTTTACTTGCAGGGATTCTTTCATCAGCTTATCAAATTCACTGTTCTTATAATGAGAGGTGTTATTACTGCTGTAAGAAAGTAACATATTAAGGAATGAAGAAGGTTCATTGTAATCGGCACACCAGGCAGCACGGGCTACATCGTAATTGCCCTGATGTCGGGTATCAAGGAAGGTTTTCCACTCCTGATTTTCCAAACGAACATCAACACCTAAATTCTTCTTCCAGACCGAAGCTATTGCGATGGCAATTTTTTTATGTAGATCGGAGGTATTGTAAAGCAAGTTAAATTTCAATGGATTATCTTTAGTATAACCCGCTTCAGCCAGTAATTTTTTGGCTTCCTGGTTACGTTTTTCCTGGTTCCACTCAGTAAACCACGCTGGTTTTACCTCTTTCATACCATCAGTAAACGGCGGTGTAAAACCGTAAGCAGGGATATCACCCTGTGCTTTGACTTTATTGGTCACAATGTCTTGGTCCATAGCCAATTTTAATGCAGTACGGACGCGAGGATCATTAAATGGCGGTTTTTCGTTATTAATTTCGTAGTAATAAGTACATAACTGTGGGTTAATACGCAATTCGTTCGGAATTTCTTTTTTCAGTTTCTGAAACAGTTCAATCGGCAAATTAGTGTGGGTCATATCAATTTCACCACTGCGATAACGGTTTACATCTGTTACTTCTGAAGAAATTGGCAGGAAAGTGACCTGATCAATAACAGTATTTTTGTTATCCCAGTATGTTGGACTACGTTCCATCACAATACGTTCGTTGACCACCCAGTTTTTCAACTTGTAAGCGCCATTACCTACAAAATTCTGCGGCTGAGTCCACTTTTCGCTATATTTTTCCACCGTAGCTCTATTAACCGGCGACATTGAAGAGTGAGCCAAAAGCCTTGGCAGATAAGGAACCGCTTCACTCAATGTGAGCTGTAATGTATAGTCATCCAGTGCTTTTACACCCAGAGTATCCGGTTTCTTTTTGCCACTGATGATGTCATCAATATTCGTGATATGGGCATACTGGAGATAACTTTCATAAGGAGAAGCTGTATTAGGATCAGCCAAACGCTGCCAGCTGTAAACAAAATCATGAGCAGTGACAGGGTCACCATTAGACCACTTAGCATCTTTACGCATATGGAATGTCCAAACGGTAAAGTCTTTATTTTCCCAACTGGTTGCAGAACCCGGCAAAATTTCACCATACGGCCCAACGATTACAACACCTTCAAACAGATCACGGGCTAAATGTGATTCCGGCACCCCTTCAATCTTATGTGGGTCCAGCGATTGCGGCTCAGAGCCGTTATTACGGACTAACACCTGTTTATCAGCTAATTGAACACCATCTGGCACTTTTGCAGCAAATACCTGACTCGCCACTACCATACTTAGTACAGCACTGATGCTGACAGTAAGTAATTTATTCTTAGTTGTGTTTATCATCTTTTTCTACTCCAATTTTACATCGTCGGACTTTTTATCAGTCGACGGCCCAGAAATACGGGTCGGATTATCACCTGCATCCAAAAGGAACGATTTTGTTTGCAGGGCCAGTAACTCTTTTGAGTAAAACTAATGTCTAGTTTTTTATCATATACAGTCGCTTAATATCCATATAATCCAATGGGTCTTTCCCTGAAAACCCTCCCACTGATGGGCTAACAAGCCGTACACTCACTCGGTAATAAACGGGAATCAATACCGAGTCTTTATCAAGTTGAAATTCAGCTTGTTGGTATAATTTCTTACGCGCAGCCGCATCTTTAGCGACTAACGCCTGCTCCAGATAGCTATCGAAATTTTTATTCTGGTAGAAAGTCGTGTTATTACTGCTATGAGAAAGCAACATATTTAAAAACGCAGTAGGTTCATTGTAATCCGCACACCAAGTCGCTCTGGTAACCTCATAATTCCCTTGGTGGCGGCTTTCGAGAGAAGTTTTCCATTCCTGATTCTGTAAAATCACATCAGCTCCCAGATTCTTTTTCCACATAGAAGCGGCAGCAATAGCCTGCTGTTTATTTTGATCCGATGTGTTGTATAACAATGTGAATTTCAGCGGATTCTCCTGATTAAAACCCGCCTGCGCCAGTAATTCTCTGGCACGCTTATTGCGCTGTTCCTGTGTCCAGTCAGCCCACTCTGGTTTAGAAAAATCACCACCACCGATAAACGTTGGAGTAAAACCATCGGCCGGTATTTGCCCCTGCCCCATAATTTTTCCCGCAATAATCTCCCTGTCGAGAGTTAACTTAACGGCTTCACGAACTCTTACATCAGTAAACGGGGGTTTATTATTGTTAATTTCGTAATAGAACGTACAGAGATAAGGGCTGACGTGCATCTGATCAGGGATCTCTGTTTTCATTTTCCGATACAAATCCGGAGGGATAGCGCTGTTGGTGATATTTATTTCCCCACTACGGTAGCGGTTAACACCGCTGGTTTCGGACTGAAGTGGTAAAAGCGTCGCTTGCTCAATAATAGTCTTACCGTTATTCCAGTATTGTGGATTACGTTCAATCACAATCCGCTCATTCACCACCCACTCTTTCAACCGATACGCCCCATTGCCCACATAATTTTCTGGCAGCGTCCACTTATTACCCCATTTTTCGACCAGATCCTTTTTCACTGGTTTCATTGCCGTATGACTGAGCATATTGACGAAATAAGGCACGGGATGCGTCAGAGTAACCTGCAAACGATGATCATCCAGCGCTTTAACCCCCAACTGGTCAGGAGATTTTTTACCTTTCAGAACATCATCAATGTTTTCAACGTAAGCATATTGAAGATAACTGGCATAAGGTGAACCCACCTTTGGATCAGCTAATCGTTGCCAACTATACACAAAATCATGTGCAGTGACGGGTGTTCCATCACTCCATTTAGCATTATCACGCAGATAAAAAGTCCAGACCTTGTAATCCTGATTTTCCCAATGGCTCGCAACGCCCGGAACAGTCTCTCCCTCAGAACCCGTACTGACTAATCCTTCCAGGAGATTAAGAATAATGTTGGTTTCCGGCACACCTTCGACTTTATGTGGATCAAGTGAGGCAACTTCTGTGCCATTATTGATAATAATCTGCTGTTTATCCGCGAGTTTCACCCCCTCAGGAACTTCAGCGGCAAACACAGCCGTAACAGGAAATACCGATAATAAAAATATACAGGATACAAACTTATGTAATTTTAATTGTTTGATCTTCATTTTTTTACCTCCAGTTTGGTGAACCTGCTCATTCATTTCGCATATATCCTATAAAGGCCAGTACCTTCACATTATTTAGCTCAAAGTAACGGATTAAATATTAAAGGTGACTTATCATATCAATTGTTAAAATACCCTTCCCATATTGTAAAAACCATCCTTACAAACAACTTAATGCAATCTATTACATTAATTGATAAAACATCCCAAAAAACAACGTAACAAATTGATATATATCACTTTATTCACATTTCACTTAACTAAAATAGTAAACAAAGGTAGTCCATAGATGAAAATAAACATAATTTTAACAAATTGCAATCAATGCAAATTAAAAACCTACATTCATCACAAAACTACGGTGGAAGCAACCAGTTACAGATTGAACTAGCAGGTAAGAATAATTTAGAAAAATATTGGGTTATTTGTATAAAATTCAGGAAGTACCAGTAAAATAAGTGAGAAAATCCCATAAAACAGGCTTTATAATAAAAATGACAAGAATATTATAATTTGTAATTTGACTCGAAAAAAATCCGGCATCTTTTATCGTCAATCGTATCAGAGTAACCCTGGAAATAATGCTCTGATCCCTGTCACAATCAGTTCGATTCCCAAAGACATCAGTAGCAGCCCCATAATTCGGGTGATAACGTTGATGCCTGTTTGCCCAAGATATTTGACAACTAAAGGAGCTGATCGGAATAACAACCAACAGCAAAAAGCAAACAAAGCGCTGGTTAACACCAACCCAATAAAATTCTGCCACCCCTGATAGCGGGAACTCCAAACGATACAAGAGCTGATCGCCCCGGGGCCGGCCATTAACGGCAATGCCAGCGGCACAACACCAACACTCTCTCTAATGGCGGTTTCTGATTTTTCTTGCTTATTCTGTTTGTCTTCCCCAAGTTTACCGTTAATCATCGACATAGCGATGGTCACAACAAGGATCCCACCGGCAATACGGAAAGAGTCGATAGAAATGCCAAACATCCACAGTATCGAGTCACCCAGCAGCAAAGCTGTCCATAAAATGATGGCAACAGAAATATTGGCGATAAAATTAGTTCTATTGCGGGCAGCCTGAGCCTGGTAGTGAGTCATGCTGATAAAAACAGGCAAAATACCAACAGGATTGACGAGTGCGAACAACCCAACAAAAAACTTAATGTAACCAGGAAGATCCAACAGTAAATCACCCACGAACAACCCCTCTTGAGTTACGCAGTGTTAACGAAAATATTTTCATATGATTACTTACCCCAAAATCATAGAAAACTTAATTTTTTCTTTATTTTATACGGATGACATTCCGCTTTCCATCGACTGCGACTCATTTTTCAATTTAAAATGTCTTATATAACAAGTTGTTAACCTGACTTTTTCATTAGGTTACAAACTCAACCTGATTAACGCTTCTACCACCTCACCCAATCAACAATAGTGATCACTCACCTGAGCTGAGCTGAGCTGAAAGGAGTCAGCTTGGAATTTATATGATTAAGATCAATATTTATTTAATACCAAATGGTAATCTGTAGCCATCATAAAATCACCAAGCTAAATAGTCTGCAAAACACTTATTCTCTGATATTAAAAGATTTTTAATATTTTCCAGGAGTACCTCTTTATGACTGTAACTCATATTACTGAATTGAACGAGCTGGTTGCCCGGGTTAAAAAAGCACAACGTGAATTTGCCAACTTCTCTCAGGAGCAAGTTGACAAAATCTTCCGTGCCGCGGCCCTTGCAGCAGCAGACGCACGCATCCCTTTAGCAAAATTAGCCGTGGCGGAATCAGGGATGGGGATTGTCGAAGACAAAGTGATCAAAAACCATTTCGCTTCCGAATACATCTATAACGCTTATAAAGACGAGAAAACCTGTGGCATTTTGTCCGAAGACAAAACATTCGGCACCATCACTATCGCCGAACCTATTGGCTTAATCTGCGGTATCGTGCCAACGACTAACCCAACATCCACCGCTATTTTTAAGGCTCTAATCAGCCTGAAAACCCGTAACGGTATTATTTTCTCACCCCATCCACGCGCTAAAAAAGCAACGAATAAAGCAGCTGAATTGGTTCTGTGTGCTGCGGTTGAGGCTGGTGCGCCAAAAGATATTATTGGCTGGATTGATGAGCCGTCTGTTGAGCTTTCCAATGCATTGATGCACCACCAGGATATCAACCTGATCCTGGCGACTGGTGGCCCTAATATGGTCACAGCGGCATACAGCTCTGGTAAGCCGGCAATCGGCGTTGGTGCGGGTAACACACCGGTCGTCATCGACGAATCAGCGGATATTAAACGCGCGGTCGCCTCTATTTTGATGTCCAAAACTTTCGACAATGGTGTTATTTGTGCTTCAGAACAGTCCATTATCGTAGTGGATTCTGTTTATGATCAGGTGCGTAAACGTTTCTTTACTCATGGTGGTTATTTGTTACAGGGTAAGGAACTGAAAGCGGTTCAAGATATCATCCTGAAAAACGGTAACCTGAATGCGGAAATTGTTGGTCAACCCGCAACAAAAATTGCCGAAATGGCAGGCTTTCATGTTCCGGAAAGAACCAAGATCCTGATTGGAGAAGTCAATCTGATTGATAAAGCAGAGCCCTTTGCCCACGAAAAACTGTCGCCATTACTCGCAATGTATCGTGGTAACAATTTTGAAGATGCGGTAGAGAAAGCAGAAAAACTGGTTGAAATGGGGGGAATTGGGCACACATCCTGCCTGTATACCGACCAGGACAATCAAGCGGCACGAATCAAATACTTTGGCGACAAAATGAAAACAGCCCGTATTCTGGTGAATACACCCGCTTCTCAGGGGGGTATCGGTGATCTCTATAATTTCAAACTTGCCCCCTCTCTGACACTGGGCTGCGGTTCATGGGGAGGAAACTCCATCTCTGAAAACGTAGGGCCAAAACATCTTATCAACACCAAAACTGTGGCGAAAAGGGCAGAAAATATGCTGTGGCATAAACTTCCGAAATCAATTTACTTCCGCCGCGGTTCACTGCCTATCGCATTAGAGGAAGTCGCAACCGATGGTGCAAAACGCGCTTTCATCGTAACAGACCGTTTCTTATTCAATCATGGCTATGCTGACCAGGTCACTGATGTACTGAAATCCCACGGGATAGAAACCGAAGTTTTCTTTGAAGTTGAAGCAGACCCTACCCTAAGCATTGTTCGTAAGGGTGCGGAACAAATGCACTCATTCAAACCAGATATCATTATTGCCCTGGGTGGTGGTTCTCCAATGGATGCAGCCAAAATTATGTGGGTGATGTATGAACACCCTGAAACGCATTTCGAAGAATTAGCCCTGCGGTTTATGGATATCCGTAAACGTATCTACCGATTCCCCAAAATGGGGATTAAAGCGAAAATGGTAGCGATTACCACAACTTCCGGTACAGGCTCTGAAGTGACCCCCTTCGCCGTTGTCACTGATGATGCAACCGGTCAGAAATATCCACTGGCTGATTATGCTCTGACGCCGGATATAGCTATCGTTGATGCCAACTTGGTGATGAATCTGCCAAAATCACTGTGTGCTTTTGGTGGACTGGACGCAATCACCCATTCCCTGGAAGCTTACGTATCGGTCCTGGCAAACGAATACTCTGACGGACAAGCACTGCAAGCGCTAAAACTATTGAAAGAGTTCCTCCCAGCCAGCTATCACGAAGGCGCCACTAACCCAATCGCCCGTGAACGGGTTCATAATGCTGCCACTATTGCGGGTATTGCATTTGCTAATGCTTTCCTGGGGGTATGTCACTCTATGGCGCATAAATTGGGTTCTGAGTTCCATATTCCACATGGCCTTGCTAACGCACTGCTGATTTGTAACGTTATCCGCTATAACGCTAACGATAACCCAACCAAACAGACTGCATTCAGCCAATATGACCGCCCGCAAGCCCGCCGTCGTTATGCTGAAATTGCGGATCATCTTGGTTTGTCTGCGACCGTCGATCATACAGCGGCAAAAATCGAAAAACTGCTGGCATGGCTGGAAGAGATGAAATCGACACTGGGTATCCCGACATCTATCCGCGAAGCGGGTGTTCAGGAAGCCGACTTCCTGGCGAAAATTGATAAGTTATCTGAAGATGCCTTCGACGACCAATGTACTGGCGCTAACCCACGTTACCCTCTGATTTCTGAGCTGAAACAATTATTGCTGGATTCATTCTATGGACGTGAATTCACAGAAACAGAGGTAACACCAGAACCTCCGGAAAAAACAGCCTGTTAACTGATTTAAACCACTTAAAGGGGCCAATATAAGCCCCTTTAACTTTACCTCTGCCCCATTTTCCTCAATGTTAAGCCAAGCCCTCAAACGGCCTCAGGAAGCTTTACAACAGACAACAGTATAAATTGTATACTTATTTTCGTCTTTCCTTAGCCTTACTGATAGCATCCATATAGTGCTTACGGCAAACAGACACATATTTCTCATTGCCGCCAATATCAACCTGTTCGCCATCGTAAATGGCCACACCTTCACCATCAAAGCGTAATACACGGCTTGCCTTGCGCCCACAATGGCAGATAGTTTTCAGCTCAACCAGCTTATCCGCCCACGCCAGAAGATACTGACTACCACTAAAAAGCTCCCCGCTGAAATCCGTTCTCAGCCCATAGCAAAGAACCGGAATATCATCGTAGTCAGTCACTTTACATAGCTGTTCAACCTGCGCTTTTGTGAGGAACTGACACTCATCAATCAGCACACAATGCACTTTTTCCTGCCTATTTTCATTTCTGATTAACTCACCAATATCTGTCTGTTGGCTAAACAGATGTGCATCAGCAGATAATCCAATACGAGAGCTGACTTTTCCTTTTCCAAACCGGGTATCAATTTCTGCGGTAAAAATCAGCGTTCTCATCCCTCTCTCATTATAGTTATAAGAGGATTGCAACAGTGATGTCGATTTTCCGGCGTTCATTGCGGAATAATAAAAATAAAGTTGAGCCATCGGCCCTGCCTCTTAACAAAATTTATAAAGCCATATAGTCAGATGAGTTTACCATAAACTTTAGTGGTGATTATCCATCTCAGTAAGCTTTACCGATTGATATACAGAAATATTTAGCTTAGTGATGTCTTAATGATTCATGACCCTGATCACATCAAATGGGTAATAAAGCGCATTTGAACGACAAATGTTCATGTTTAAATTAAGAAATGAAAGCCAGACTGATTTGTTGCATATTGTATACAAATTAATAAGGCGCGTGACTTACACCCAGAAAATAGTCACAGAAAATCAACGATAACTCATGGATTAGTCATAAGTTTTTTTTAACTTAGTATTATTCTGCCTTAGCAGGTATGATAAGAAACAGTTAAAATTACTTACCGATTTAGTATATGCTTGGTTTATAAATTAGAGAGATAATCATGCTCCCTTTGTTAAAGGTACCTTGAACATGTTATTGTGGAATGACAATCAAAATAGCTGTATAAAAAGCGCTATATAACTTTTGTAAAGAAATTACGTTTAAAAAAAAAGAGTCATTTTATCCGAATATGAGAAATTGACTATTGCAGAAAATAAAATAGCATTCTATTATTATATCCACATCAGCCATCATCATTATAATTTGAGACCAGGACAATGAGCGATTTAAAAACCCTAAATAACATCCGTACTTTACGAGCTCAAGCAAGAGAATGTGAACTTGAGTTCTTAGAAGAAATACTTGAAAAACTGACCGTCGCTGTTGAAGAGCGCCGTGAAGAAGAAAGTCAGGTAAAAGCTGAATTAGAGGAACGTTCACGTAAATTGGAAGAAGTTCGTAAAATGATTCTTGAACAAGGAATTGATCCAAGCGAATTGCTTCAGACAATGAGCGCCGGCAAATCTGCTGGTAAAACAAAACGTCCTGCGCGTCCAGCTAAATACCAATATGTTGATACAAACGGTGAAACTAAAACCTGGACTGGTCAGGGACGTACACCTGCTGTTATCAAAAAAGCAATTGAAGACGAAGGAAAAACTCTGGAAAGCTTCTTACTGTAACATGTTGTTTTTAAATTGATTTAATTATAAAAATACCCTCTTACAAGGGTATTTTTATTATATAAACGGTTTAACTGACAAACGGATTAATGCCTGTTATATGAGCTTAAACATCATTGGCAGGCATTTAATCAAGTAACAACCTGTAGTGTCATTTCTTTGTTGTAAAGCAACGCTAGCCGGTTACTAACTTAGCCAATGCTAAGGCAAATTAATAACCAACCAGGTACCGTTATTTACTTCTCTTGTCGCTGTCGGTGATTCAATAGAAAAGGAGCCAATGGCTCCTTTTCCTTATTTGGATTGATGATAGAAATTCAAATACCACTCTACAAACTGCTTCACGCCATGCTTTAGCAGCGTATTGGGGGCGAATCCTATTTTTTGAAAAAGGTCACTTGAATCAGCACAGGTCGATAGAACATCACCATCTTGCATGGGCATAAAGTTTTTCTTAGCCTGAATGCCTAATGACTCTTCTATCGCCTCAATAAAATCACCTAGTCTAGTCGGTTGACCATTACCAATATTATAAATACAGTAAGGAGCAGAACTGGCAGATATTTGCCCATCCTCAACCATCCAGCTCTCATTTGATGCAGGAATGATGTCTTGCAACCTGATTATTGATTCAACGATATCATCTATATAAGTAAAGTCTCTAACCATGTTACCGTGGTTATAAACATCAATAGGCTGCCCTAATAACATCGCTTTAGTGAACTTAAATAAAGCCATATCAGGACGTCCCCACGGGCCATATACGGTGAAAAATCGCAAGCCTGTCGTTGGCAACTGATAAAGATGAGAGTAACAATGAGACATTAATTCATCTGATTTCTTAGTTGCCGCATATAGTGAAATTGGGTGATCAACTGAATCGTTTGTCGAAAACGGTTGCTTTCTATTTAACCCATAAACAGAACTGGAAGAAGAATATAATAAATGCTCAACATTATTATGGCGACAACCCTCCAGGATATTGATATGCCCGACTATATTCGAATCAATGTAAGCCATTGGGTTTTGCAACGAATAGCGAACACCAGCCTGAGCGCCCAGATGGATAACCCGCTGGAATTGATGCCGCACAAAAAGATCGAAAATGGCTATTCTGTCAGCTAAATCCAGCTTTTCAAATTTAAAACCCGGCTTATCAAATAATAGATCTAACCGTGCTTGTTTGAGATTCACATCATAATAGTCATTAAGGTTGTCAATACCCACAACCTCATGCCCCATTTTCAATAATCGCTGGCTCACATGAAAACCAATAAAACCAGCAGCACCTGTCACTAAGAATTTCATCGTATTACTCAGATAACCGGGTTAATGGATGCGCCACGACCAATCCCATAATACATAAAACCACGGGATTGCAGGCGTTCAGGATCATAGAGATTCCGCCCGTCAAAGATAACTGGCGTCCTGAGAGACGCTTTGATGACATCAAAATCCGGCGCCCGGAAACTTTGCCATTCAGTACAGATAATCAGGGCATCTGCCCCATTCAGCGCCGCTTCCTTAGTCCCCATCAATGATAAATCATCACGCTGACCATAAATACGCTGAGCTTCCTGCATAGCCTCAGGATCGTAAGCCTGTATCTTAGCTCCTGCCTGCCACAACGTTTCCATCAAAACACGACTTGACGCTTCACGCATATCATCGGTATTCGGTTTGAACGATAACCCCCAGACCGCAAACGTCTTACCGGATAAATCTTCACCGAAATGGCGTTTGACAAAAGAGGGTAATTTACTCTTTTGCAGTTCATTCACTTGTTCTACCGCATGAAGAATCTTGGGTTGGTAGCCAATTTGCTCTGCGGTACGAATTAACGCCTGCACATCTTTCGGAAAACATGAGCCACCATAACCACAGCCCGGATAGATAAAATGATAACCAATACGGGAATCAGAACCCATTCCCTGACGAACATGCTCAATATCCGCCCCCAGCATTTCAGCTAAGTTCGCGATCTCATTCATGAAACTGATTTTCGTTGCCAACATACAGTTCGCGGCATATTTCGTCAGTTCTGCACTGCGGATATCCATCACAATCATACGATCATGATTACGGTTAAATGGCTCATACAACTCACGTATCAGGTCAACGACTCTGTCGTTGTCACACCCAATAATAATCCGCTCAGGGCGCATACAATCTGCAACAGCGGCCCCTTCTTTGAGAAACTCCGGGTTAGAAACCACATCAAATGGGATATCAATATTGCGTTTACGCAGAGTCTCATTGACAACCGCATTAACTTTATCTGCTGTACCAACAGGAACGGTAGATTTATCAATAATAACTTTATAGCTATCCATGTACTCCGCAATAGTACGGGCAACGGCGGAGACATACTTCAAATCCGCTGAACCATCTTCATCGGGAGGCGTACCTACCGCAATAAACTGTAACTTACCGTGAGCAACACCGGCTTTTGCATCAGTGCTGAAATTCAGACGGCCTTCTTCATAATTCTTCTTAACCAGTGGCGCTAAGCCAGGCTCAAAAATGGGGACTTGACCATTTTTCAGATTCTCAACTTTATTTTCATCTACATCAATGCAAAGGACATCATGCCCTACTTCAGCTAAAACCGTAGCCTGAACCAGGCCAACATAACCAATACCAAATACTGTAACTTTCATATGATACCTAAAAATTTCCACAAGATTATTCTTTAGCTTGATCCTGCAAAGCCACTAACCAATCAGTAAACTCTTTGCCTAAAGCATGATGTTTCATACCATATTGGACAAACGCCTGCATATAACCGAGCTTATTACCACAATCATGACTTACCCCCCGCAAGTGATAGGCTTCCACGGGTTCCTTTTCCATTAACATAGCAATAGCATCGGTAAGCTGAATCTCATCTCCGGTACCCGGTGCTGTTTTTGCCAATAATGGCCAAATTTTTTCAGACAACACATAACGGCCAACAATAGAAAGGTTTGACGGCGCTTCTTTTGGTTCAGGTTTTTCAACCACACGCCTGATAGGTTTACTGTCGCCGGGTTGCAGATTTTCTCCCTGGCAATCGACAATACCATAACTGGAAACATCTTCATGAGGCACAGGTTCTACTAATATCTGGCTGGCTCCCGTTTCATTATAACGAACCAACATCTCGCTCAGATTATATTTAGTCAAGTCTGTACTGTACTCATCAAGAATAACGTCAGGGAGTATCACCGCAAAAGGCTCATCGCCAATTAAGGGCTTGGCACATAACACCGCATGGCCTAATCCTTTAGCAATTCCCTGGCGAGTTTGCATAATAGTGACGTGACTTGGACAAATAGATTGAACTTCATCCAGTAGCTGACGTTTCACCCTTTGCTCAAGGATAGCCTCCAGCTCGAAACTGGTATCGAAATGGTTTTCAATTGAATTTTTTGATGAATGAGTCACCAGGATAATTTCATTAATGCCAGCGGCAATACATTCATTAACAACATACTGAATAAGAGGTTTATCCACTAAGGGCAGCATCTCTTTAGGAATTGCTTTCGTAGCGGGTAACATCCTTGTTCCCAATCCCGCGACGGGAATAACGGCTTTCTTTACTATTTTACTTACTGATGGCATTAATCTTTTCTCCTGATGTTTTTTTGGCTGAAACAAATCCGTCTTCAACTCAAAATCAGTGCTGGCCCTTTAAGAACCTATTCCAATAAGGCGTCATTAATTGCAGACCATTCTTGTCAATAAATCGAGAGTGCGGGCAGCATACAAAAACCGACGCATACACAGAACACATCGCTTTGCCCGCCTTTCTGGTCACATGAATAGTACACTCAAAAGTTATCGCTTTTATCTGCGCCTTGCTAAATTCACTCTTTGCACTAAAGAGCGATAAATAAAACAGCCGGGTAGATTCCAAGCAGAATGAACTGAGTATACCAGCTAATTCTACCCGATAAACAGCGCCATTCTGTTTAATTACATCACCGTGACTTGATGTTTAATATCTGCTTTAAACAAAATCCCACCTTGGTAATATTCACCCGGAATATATTGAAGAAAGCATCAATTTTATTTGACTATCTGTATTCCAAATCCGACATTGCCATTCAGCACTATGAGAACAAACCTGGTTCGAACAAATTGTTCTCAACGTCCCAAGAGGAACACCACTATCTAATTGGATTTGGTGGTTACCCGACTTAATACTGGCATGTAACCCCGCAGAAGTCAGCAGAACCGTTTTATTGATTGTATGATAATACCCAAGCAGCAATGGAAATTGCCCTTGTAATCCGGCATCTTCCAACAAATTATTAATCCTGTTTAGAATACCTGACATACTGGGTAAACGCCGGGAATGATGGGTGATATGCTCTTGTAACAAACTGTTAAATACGACTCTGAGTAATAATGCTGAAATCACACCGTACTCTGTTGAACGGCTGATATCCAGACAATAAAAAGCTAATTCATTGTCGGATAACGCCGCCATATCGAGAATTAATCCTGGTTTATCAATCATATTTAATTTTCGGTAATTAACTTTACAGTGAGCAATCACCTGAGAAACTGGGGGTTGTAACTGCTTAAGCATATTTAATGCTTCATCTGAATTATGTTTCAGCGTTAACCAATCTTTATTCAAGTTATTCTGTTCAATTGCACCAGACATAAAAACCGTTGGATGTAAATAGGCCAGCACTGTTTTTTTTATCTCATTTAGATCTGCAACAGGTTTTAATAAAACATCTTTTGCACCTAAACGAAGCACTTCATCAACTTCTGCCATCTTATTAGTTGCTGAAATAATGATAACTGGAATATTAATCCCCTCATTAGTCAATTTCGCAACAAATTCAATGCCATTCATAACCGGCATATCTAAATCACATAAAATAAGTTCAATATGAGCTTCACGTCCCAACACCTGTAGTGCAATAGCACCATTAGATGCGACCAATACCTTAGCGCCCAACGTTCGCAAATACCCAGCCAGCAAAGAACTAAAAACAGGTTCATCCTCTACAATCAGAATCTGTTTGCCTGCCAGTGCTTTTTCCATAAACACGCTCCCTTAGCTTAATATTGCGACTTTCACCTGTTCTTAGGTACTATCAATCATATTAGTTCAATAAAGTGACTATCATTTGTTCTCTTACGTTTCTTTGCAATAGAAAACGCATAAAATGGTATTTCACCCTTTACAATTGGAGTTATTTTGACAGAGTTATGCCCTTGCGGCAGTGGAATAGATTTTGCGGATTGCTGTTCTGCCTATCTCAAAAACACAAAACCTGCCCCCAACGCCGAATCTTTGATGCGTTCCAGATACAGCGCCTATGTAAAACATAATGCGGATTATCTTATTGCCAGTTGGCATCCTGACTGCCAGGCTGAAAAGTGGCGTTCAGATATAGAACAGAGTTTTATTGCTACCCAATGGCTCGGATTAAATGTTATCGCAACTGAAAAAGGTAAAAACGATAACGAAGCCTATGTTGAATTTTCAACTTGCTTTCTTGATCAAAAAGCCCAGGATAAACAACTTATTCATGAGCGTTCACGTTTTCTTCGTATAGACCAGCGGTGGTATTATATTGACGGCGTTAAACCTCAAACTGGCCGTAATAGCCCCTGTCCATGCGGTTCAGGTAAAAAATACAAAAAATGTTGTGGTTAATCACCACAGACAAAAAGTGAAAAAGATTTAAGGATCATCCCATTCATGCAACACCAACATGTACAAAAGAAAATTCTGCGCACTATTTGCCCTGATGCAAAAGGATTAATCGCCAAAATTACTAACATCTGCTACAAGCACCAACTGAATATCGTTCAGAATAATGAATTCGTCGATCATCATACCGGCCGCTTTTTCATGCGTACTGAGCTTGAAGGAATTTTCAACGATGAAACATTTCTGGCTGACTTAGATGACGCGTTACCGGTGGGTTCTCAGCGGGAATTAAATACTGCTGGGCGGCGACGTATTGTTATTATGGTGACAAAAGAAGCGCATTGCCTTGGGGATTTACTCATGAAAAGCGCTTACGATGGGCTTGATGTTGAAATTGCCGCGGTTATCGGCAACCACGCAACATTACAATCATTAGTTGAACAATTTGGTATCCCTTTCCATTTAATCAGCCATGAAGGTTTAACCCGTGAGCAACACGATGAAAAACTGATTGCCCAGATCGACCAGTACAAACCTGATTACGTAGTACTCGCCAAATACATGCGGGTACTGACACCGGAATTTGTCCGGCATTACCCAAATCAGATTATTAATATTCACCACTCCTTCTTACCTGCATTTATCGGGGCGCGCCCTTATCATCAGGCATATGAAAGAGGCGTAAAAATCATAGGAGCGACAGCCCACTACGTGAATGATAATCTGGATGAAGGACCAATCATTACTCAGAATGTCATTAACATAGACCACACATACACGGCTGAAGACATGATGAGAGCGGGCCGGGATGTTGAAAAAAATGTACTGAGCCATGCTTTATACTGGGTACTTGCCCAACGGGTTTTTGTTTATGGAAACCGTACGGTCATTCTTTAATAGAAGAAGATCCCTTGCTTATTGCTCACAACTGACTCGCTCGGGGCAAAAAAACAGCATACGGTAACTTATTTTCAAATATATACTTTACAGCGGCGGTTCATTTGATATGATTCCGCCCGCTGTAAGCAACAGTGATACTTTTCAAAATCTGGTGGGGTTCCCGAGCGGCCAAAGGGAGCAGACTGTAAATCTGCCGTCACAGACTTCGAAGGTTCGAATCCTTCCCCCACCACCATCAAAAACAAGTTATTATTCCTGAATATTCAAACAAAGCTGCGGATGCATATTCCTCGTTTGGAGGAAGGTTGAGAACCTTCACTAAGAAACACTAGTATCAGCCATCTATGTTTAATCAACTCTTCGATGAAGTTATAGAGAAATATGGCAGACAACCGTTTGTTCATGACTACATGTTGAATGGGTAGTGATAGCATATCTATATTTGATATAGATATGCTATCATCATGTCTGAACAAATACACTCATACGAGGTATACCCATGCAAAACACTCATGAAAAACCAGCAGCCAGCTTTCTTTTGCGTTTGCGCAGCCGGGACACTCCTACCAGTATCAGTGCTGCAACCCTTGATACGCTGGTAAACGTTACGGGGATGAGTAAAACAGAACTCGTGCACCTTGCCTTACGCAATCTGGCCGATCAGTATCTTCCTCATTACGAACGTGATGACGGCCCGCTGACACACGAACAGATAGCTGCTATCCACAAAGCAAGTGAAGCAAGCACCCTGCCAGATAGTGTTTTTACGCAAAGTTTAATCTGACGGAGGTAACTGGTGGCGAAAGCAAAAAGAATAACGCGCTTCACCCCGCTAGCAACAATAGGAAGCATACTATGGTGCCGGTTCCCACAATGTGTTGGCGTACCGGGGCCAAAACCAAGGCCAGCTCTTGTGCTGGCTGCATCGCCCGCCGAACATGCTTTAGTTGTGGCTTATGGTACTTCACAGAAAACAGACAAAATCTATCCCGGAGAATTTGTCATTGAGACAACTGATCCAGATTTTGTTCTAACAGGTCTGGCATTCGATACGAAGTTTGATCTCAACCACCGGCTAAAGCTCTATTACACCTCAGAATGGTTCAGCATTGCACCTGCCCGTCGAACCTTCCCTATCCCAGTCTCACCACACATAGGTATGTTGCCAGCAAGTTACTACGAGGCTGTACGTAAGGTTGCACGTCAGTAACCTTACGATTGATAAACGAGCTTACCTATCCTCCACTACTGTATTGTGAGGCGTTAGACGTTAAAAGCACTCAACGAAATTCGCTTACCTGGCCTTAAATGTGTATCCATAATCATATTTTTCATCACACCTTTATGTGAAAGTTAACATTTCACAACAATCCAACATAAACTTTACAAATCAAATAATTATAAGAAAAATCAACTTCGCGCATAGGATGCTCGAATGTGATAGCAGTCGTATATTTGTGAAATAGCGTGTGAAATAATCATAAAAAATAACAAATTATAACAACAACACTAGGGAACCATCATGAACCCGTCAGCACAAAAAATAAGAATTATAGGATTGGGGGAATGGGAATCGCCTGTTCATTAATACGTGCAGGCATTCCTACATATGGGTTTGATTTAAACTCACTTTGCCGGAGAGAAAATAATGACCATCAAATTGGGCGTTATTGCCGATGACTTTACCGGCGCAACCGATATCGCAGGTTTTATGGTGCAAAGTGGCTGGCGAGTCATTCAGCTTCTTGATACGCCTGATGAAAATACCATCATTTCACAGGACATTGATGCCCAAGAGATTGATGCGATTGTTATCAGCCTGAAAAGCCGCTCCTGTCCGGTAAATGAAGCAGTGAATAACGCGCTGAAATCCTGTCGCTGGCTACGCCAGAAGGCAGGCTGTCAGCAAATATTCTTCAAATACTGCTCAACTTTTGACTCCACCAGCAAAGGCAATATCGGGCCGGTAACTGATGCTCTGATGGATGAACTGAAAACAGACATCACGCTAATCTCCCCTGCCCTTCCTATCAACGGTCGAACAGTTATTCATGGACATCTGTTTGTCAACGGTCAACTACTTAACGAAAGTGGTATGCAGCACCATCCCGTCACCCCCATGACAGATGCCAATCTGATACGCCTGATAGAGCAACAAGCTCAGGGAAAAGCAGATTTGGTGGATCTGACATGTATTCATCAAGGGGAACAGGCAATCCGCGATCGGCTAAACAATTTACAACGACAAGGCATACGTTACGCAGTAACAGACGCCATGACCATGAATGACCTGCTACCTACTGCCAGAGCTGCCTTAAAACTGAAATTAGTCACCGGTGGTTCCGGTCTTGGTGCTGCACTTGCCAGCATAGATACCGGAAAACCATTGATACCACTTCAGCCGGAAGGCGCAACACCACCAGCCCAGAATAGACATACCGTAATCTTTTCCGGCAGTTGCTCCGCTATAACTAACCAACAAGTTGCCCAATACCAAAAATGGGCTCCTGCCAAAGCCCTGGATATTGGTTCATGCATCAATGATCCTCAGTATGCCAAACGACTGGTAACCTGGATTATTCAACAACCTGAAAACAGCCTGGCGCCAATGTTATACACAACTCAACCCCCGGAAACATTGCAGAAAATCCAACAACAACATGGTGCAACCATTGCCAGTGAAGCAATAGAAAACATATTCTCCAGCGTTGTAAAAAGCCTGCATCAACAAGGGTTCAATACATTTATTGTCGCAGGCGGCGAAACTGCCGGTAAAATAGTACAAAGTCTGAACATCCGACAATTCAGTATCGGTGCGCCTATTGCCCCTGGCGTACCCTGGGTACACGATCTACAACACAATTATTGGCTGGCATTGAAATCAGGTAACTTCGGCGATATTGATTTCTTCCTGCGTGCACAGGAGATGTTTCATGTGTGAACAAGCGCTACGGACAGAACTAGTCGAATGGGCCCGTTCAATGTTTTACCGGGGTTATAGTAGTGGCGGTACAGGTAATATCAGCGCTAAGTTGACAGATGGCACGATCATCATTACGCCAACCAACTCCAGTTTTGGCGACTTGCAAATTGATCGCCTGAGCAAGCTGGATGCAGAAGGTCACTGGCTATCCGGTGACCAACCCACAAAAGAAGTTGCCATGCACCTGGCAATGTACCGCAACCGTCCCAAATGTCAGGCGGTGGTACACCTGCACTCCCCTTGGTTAACTGCCCTTTCCTGCCTGCCAAATCTGGACAGCTGCAACTGTCTACCGCCGATAACACCTTACTATGTCATGCGGATTGGCAAACTACCGCTGGTGAAATATCTACCACCTGGAGATAAAAGAATCGGTGAAGAAATTGCGAAGCTGGCCGCAAAACATAACGCAATTCTGCTATCGAACCACGGACCCGTTGTCAGCGGAGAAACTTTACGGCAAGCTTTTTTCAACGCGGAAGAATTAGAAGATACCGCACGGCTCTATTTAACATTATTACCACACGGTTTCACGACGCTAAATGAAGAACAAGTACAGGAAATTGAAACTCGTTACCCAAAAAACTGAGTAAACCAACAAGGAATTGATCATGGCTAAATTTGCGGCAAACTTGAGCATGATGTTCAACGACGTGCCTTTTACAGAACGTTTTGCCCGCGCAGCCAAAGCCGGATTTAAAGGCGTTGAATATCTGTTTCCTTATGAAGCAGCGGCAGAAGATCTTGCTGCCCTGTTAAAACAGCATCAATTAACCCAGGTTTTATTCAACATGCCAGCCGGAAACTGGGCGGCAGGTGAAAGAGGAACAGCCTCTATTCCCGGACGTGAAAAAGAATTTGCTGAAGGTGTGCAAACTGCCCTGAAATACGCATTAACGCTGAACTGCAAGCAAATTCATGCTATGGCGGGAAAGCTGAATAAACAATTTACACCGGAACAACAGCGTGAGTGTTATATCAGAAATATTCAACATTCCGCAGATGTCATGGCAGAACGTAATATCAATATATTAATTGAACCGATTAATAACCGTGATATGCCGGGTTATTTTCTGGCAACTCAGCGCCAGGCCGAAGTATTGCTCAAAGAAATTGATCGACCAAACGTTTTTATCCAGTTGGATCTATACCACTGCCAGATTATGGAAGGGGATTTATTGCACACCATTAAACGCCTATGGGGAAAATTCCAGCACATCCAAATTGCCTCTGTGCCGGAGCGTCATGAACCCGATAGCGGCGAGGTAAACTACCCGTGGCTGTTTAATCAACTGGATGACATGGGTTATCAAGGGTGGCTGGGTTGCGAATATCACCCCGCCGGCCACACAGAAGACGGTCTGGATTGGCTTCTCAAAGCACAAAAATAACCAGGAGAAAATATGCTCCCATCAGAGCGCAGAGACTTTATTTATCGCTATGTACATGAATATCGGACAATCTCTATCAATACACTGGTTGAATTGATGAACGTCTCGCATATGACAGTACGGCGGGATATCCGCACTCTGGAGGAAGAAGGAAAAGTTATCAGTGTCAGTGGCGGTGTGCAACTTAGCGATGTCTTACGTCAGGAACTGCCCTGGAATGAAAAAGCCCGGCTTCATCACCGGCATAAACGGGAAATTGGTCAATACGCGGTATCTATGGTTGAAGACGGACAAGTGGTTTACCTTGATGCCGGTACCACCACGTTTGAGATTGCCAAAGTGCTGGCTGAACGTTTTAACCTCACCATCATCACTAATGATTTTTCCATTACCCAATACCTGATGAACAAACCCCAGCTGAACCTGTTTCATACCGGGGGGCAAGTCGATAAGAGGAATCACTCTTGTGTTGGCCGCACCGCAGCTATGCTACTTCGCAGCCTGAATGTGGACATTGCCTTTATTAGCACCAGTTCATGGGATCTGGGGCATGGCGTCTCCACGCCACATGAAGAAAAAGTATTAGTTAAACAGGCAGTACTGGAAATCGCCCGCCGCCGGGTTTTGGTTTCTGACAGCAGTAAATATGGCAAATACGGTATGTTTCGTATCTGCCCGCTTTCGAGTTTGGATGACATTGTCTGTGATAGCCAACTTCCGCTAAAGGTGCAGCAACAATTACGGGAACACAACCTGATATTGCATACCGTCAACGTATAAAAATAAAAATTCCTACCCTACAAGCAAATAGCCCAGGGCTATTGAACAGGAGAGTCACATGAAAGTGATAATCACTGGCGGCGCAGGTTTTCTGGGCCAGCAACTCGCCAGTGCTTTGCTAAGAAACAACCAGGAATTCAATTTCGATCAGTTAATACTGACCGATATTCAATTCCCTGTTTCACCGGTCAATGATCCTCGCGTCCAGTATCTGGCACTGGATTTAACTCAGGCAAATGCTGCGGAAAAGCTGATTGATGAAAACAGCACCGTATTATTCCATTTAGCCGCCATTGTCAGTAGCCATGCTGAAAATGATTTCGATCTGGGTTTGCAAGTTAACTTCGATGTCACCCGAAACTTATTGGCAATCGCACGGGCCAAAAATCCAAAATTGAAGTTTATTTTCACCAGTTCCCTTGCGGTATTTGGTGGAGAATTACCGGCGACTATCACCGAACAGAATGCAGTTAATCCTCAATCATCCTATGGCACACAGAAAGCCATGTGTGAATTGCTGATTAACGACTATTCCCGTAAAGGCTATGTGGATGGCCGGGTACTCCGCCTGCCGACAATTAGTGTTCGTCCCGGAAAACCAAACAAAGCCGCATCCTCTTTTGCCAGTGGCATTATCCGTGAACCTTTGTATGGAGAAAGTAGCATCTGTCCGGTTTCCCGCGATCTCACCTTATGGCTTTCCAGCCCTGAAACGGTGATCCGCAACTTTATTCACGCCGCTCAAATCCCGGCGGAGAAATTTGGCCTTTCCCGCACAGTTAACTTACCCGGTATCAGTGTCACCGTTCAGGGCATGATTGACGCACTGGCAGAAATTGCCGGACAAAAAGCGGTGGATCTGATCCGCTTCGAACCGGATGAAAACATTAACCGCATTGTCGCCAGTTGGCCGGGTCATTTTGATATCAACCGTGGGCTGTCGCTCGGTTTCCAGGTTGATCGCGCTTTCAGTGATGCCATCCATGCTTTTATCGCCAATAACCTGTCCCTGGATGGTGGCTGATTATGGAGCTCTACATTCCGGTCATTGGTCTGGGTGTAGCCGTATTTACCCTGATCTTTCTGGTACTGCGTACCCGTGTTCATGCTTTACTGGCAATGCTGATTGCAGCGGTGATCGCCGGGATCTCCGGTGGTTTAACCGCAGCGAATACCATCGATATCATTACTAAAGGTTTCGGTTCCACACTGGGCAGTATTGGTATCGTTATCGGTTTGGGGGTCATGATGGGACGGGTGCTGGAAGTTTCCGGCGCAGCTGAACAGATAGCCTACAGCTTTATCAAATGGTTAGGTAAAAAACGCGAAGAGTGGGCATTAGCGATCACCGGTTATATCGTCAGCATTCCGATTTTTGTCGACTCTGCTTTCGTTATCCTCTATCCACTGGCTAAGGCCCTGGCGAAAAAAGGCAAACGCAATCTGCTAACGCTTGGCGTCGCATTGGCCGGTGGATTGGTTGTTACCCACAGTGCCGTCCCGCCAACACCGGGACCACTGGGTGTTGCCGCTATCTTTGGCGTAGATATCGGCGCCATGATGCTAGCCGGTATGGTTTTGGCCGTTCCTTGTGTTATCGGCATCGTGTTTTATGCCAAATGGTTAGCCATAAAATATCCAGAATTTCAGCCAGTTGATGAAACAGCAAAAACTGAGGACCTAAAAGAAATCCATCAGCGCTATATAGAAGAAAAAGTCAATAAACCCCTGCCCGGTCTATTTCTCTCTCTGATGCCGATTATCGTCCCTATCGCATTGATCTTCATTAAAGCCATTAATGGACTGTTACTGAGCACCAAAACTTTTTTTGGGCAAGAAAACAACTTATATTTTCAGACATTCGATTTCCTTGGTGCGCCAGTTATTGCCCTGGCGATAAGTGTATTGCTGGCAGTTTATACCCTGATGCCAAAAGTCAGTAAACATGAAGTAATGGAGCGTTTGGAAGAGGGTTTACAGGCTGCCGGTATTATTTTGCTGGTGACGGGAGCTGGCGGTGCATTAGGGGCGGTATTGCGCGAAAGTGGAACCGGTACTATTTTGGCACAACACATAGCGAACTTACCCCTGACTCCTGTGTTAATCCCATTTATTATCGCAACGCTGGTTCGACTGATCCAAGGCTCGGGCACCGTGGCAATGATTACCGCGGCTTCCATTTCCGCACCCATTATTGGTCAGATTCCGGGGATCAATATGCTGGTTGCCGCACAAGCGGCAACCATGGGTTCGCTATTCTTCAGCTACTTTAATGACAGCCTATTCTGGGTGGTTAACCGAATGATAGGCATTAACGATGTCAAACAACAAATGATCGTCTGGTCAATGCCAACCACTATCGCTTGGATAATTGGCTTGTGTGGCGTCATTATCCTTAATCTGGTGTTATAAACCCAATAAAGCAATATTAATTCAGCCTCCCTTACATGGGAGGCCGAATCAATGCATTAATAATCCAATAACTTTTCTACTGATTTTTATCTCCCGGTCATCGGAATATTGACTCCGGCAGTAAAACATTACCCCAATCCTCTTGTTATCCATATTATAAAAACCAAGTTACTTAATAATAAGTGTTTATTTTTCTTGATTTCAAATAAGAAAAATCCATTAATTATAAATGAGGTACAAATATAAATACAATTGTTATTCCACCAGACCATATTGATATAACATACAATGGAGTTTTATCTCTGTCATCATATTACACAAGGATTCTATTATGAAAGAAAAATTACTTCTTACTCTCGTTTTTATCGGCACGCTCTCATATTCATTAATGGCAAGCAGCGCCAGAGAATTAGATATAATAAATGGTCAACCTGCGGAACCGGGTGAATTTCCATTTTATTCAGCACTTAACACAAAAGATGGCAACATTGAAGGGCACCGTTGTGGCTCGGTATTAATCAATAAACGTTGGGTTTTAACCGCAGCTCACTGCGTTGAAGATGATAATATAAAATCCACAATCTATATAGGATTAGAAAGGTATAAACCTACGCCAATTTATAAGGATAAAGTTGATATTGAAAAAATTATTATTCATCCAAAATGGTTTGCACAAAAACGTGGGCAATATGACATAGCGCTAATTAAGCTCAACCGAGAGACAAACAGTGATGCTTTTGCAAAACTCAATGGAATAGATGAAACTATTGATCTGCCAGTTGATACAGAATTAACGGTTACTGGTTTTGGAAAAACAGAAAGTGTATCAACCCCGAATATATTAATGAAAACCGATGAATATATCCTTGATGATAATAAATGTATCGAAGTTCCTCCAGGATATCCTGATACAAATTACGATCCGGAAATAAATATTTGTTCTGGTAATCAAAATGGAGGTGTCGGCGGTGGGGACTCAGGAGGGCCATTGATGGTTAAAACAAGTAATAAAGATTATATCGTTTCTGGGCTGGTATCTCGTTCACTTTTAAAGCCAGCAGAACAATTTACCAAGGTCAGTTTCTTCAAAGATTGGATAATTGAAACGGTGAAGGAAAATTAACGCTTATTAGGTCTGCCGTGACATTGCTCCTATCGAATTAATCTGGTCTTAGCATAAAAAGTTAATCAATAAGAAGGAAACTCAATGCCTGAGGAGTGATCAAATCTTTTACGATGAAGCGACTCACATAATCCTCAGGCATAATTTACTCAATAAACCTCATCTACACACGTCTTAAACTAGAATGATCAAATGCTCTAATTTCCTTATTAAAACCTGTCACTTGTTCAAAAATGAGCTTTGTAATTGAAGAAGGACCCTGTCCTATTGCGTTTTTCATTAAAATATTATAGGGAAGAAGACCCGCTCTATCGGCAGAAGAATAATTTTTACATGTATAAATCACTTGTCCCCCTCGTTTTTCTCGTTTATATCCAAAATTGAGAAGACCTAATATTTCTCTTGCTGTAACTACATGGTAGCCATCTTCGTGATTCCATAAATTAGCAGGGGCTGCTGTTGACATTAGATGAAAGTCTGCATGCCTATGAATACCACCAAGTACCCAACAGTCATTTATTACACCAGACCATTTGTCTACTACCAGCATATTTCCTTGAGCATTTGGGTTCCATAAATTCTCATTTATTCCTTTACCAAGTCCAAGTGGCTTAAGAAATTTGTCTTGCCAAAGATCATTAGCTCGACCAATTAACATTGGCCCCGTTGATAAAAGGGCTTTACGATAAACTAGCCAGCAATACTCTGCTAAATCATTAAGATGATTCTTTTTCCTTCGACTATTAGGGAACTGATTGGAAAGACTTTCATGAACAGCATCCTTATCTTGTTCCCATAAGAATGGGTTGTTCTTTTTTCTATAACCTAGTGACTCAAGATCTCGTCTTAACGTCAATATTTCATATTTTTTCATATTTCATACCAACCATTTATGATAAAGAAATTATAGGAGTTATTTTTCTTTTGATTTTCACTTCATTAGCATTATATATTATCACCGTCAATTTAATCCGCTACCAATAATTTATAATTATTATTTAATAAATAATTCAGATAGTTAAAATAACACTTTCCCTCTAGAAGAATTTTAATAAGCGTTTATATATTCCAACTGTAATAAATAAATTCAATTCCCGAAGATATGAATAATTCCAATTTCTATTTATTGATTAAATAGTACAATCGTTATTATATTTTCAACTCCGAAAAAATAAAAAATAACCCATACTCATTGTTAAGAATGTAAAATAATGGTGCCTCATCCTTGAAATAAAGCACCATGATAAATCGTCCATTTAATAAAATACTATTTTATATTGGTGATTCTTGTGATCTATTATATCGAGATAATGTTGATGAAAAATTACTGCCCGCACTTTCCACCTTACCAGTAATAACATTAGCTGGCGCTGATAATATTCCAGAGCAATTATGGCAAGCGGCAAAATCATCTCCCGCTTGTTTTGTTGTTAATCGCTGTGTAAAAACAGATGATTTCAGCATATCCCGCATATATTCGCCTATTTTTCGGCTTCCAATAGTTTTCCCGGCCCTTTTATCTTCTAAAATCAATAAATGATTAAGTGCTTGTACCTCTGCGTGCAAACCAGCAATACCCGCCATCGTAGGTAATATATAATCATTATTAATAATATGATTTCTGATCAGGGATTCTGTTATTGGATGTAAAGATGTACCTGCTTCACTATACATATTCTTTATCCCTAAAATAAAAGAATCAATATCACTGACCTTATAAGCATCGACTTCTATTTGTTTTATTTCCCATTCATTTGTTTCTTTATTTTTCTCTATTAATGGCCGCCTAATCAAATTAACTCCAGGAAATAGCTTACCTTCGGCTAAATTTCTGTCATTATCCTTAAAATTGACAAACTCATCTTCATAATGACCATTATGTTCATATCCTGCATGAGCAGCGAAATTCGACAAAGAGTTTTTTGAATAAATAAACTTTCCGTCAGAAACACCATTCGCTTTTAAACCAGGTTCAGAGAAAGCACGTTGCTTTGCAGGTTTTAGCTGACCAAATCTCTTTGAAGAATTGAGAATTAATTTCGTCTTTTTATTAAAATCAGGTAACTTAGGTGTCTTTTTCTTATAAGCAGACATGACTGATTTAGCATTAGGGATATCCAGATATAATGCATCCAATAGCATTCCATCTGAAGTTTTACCTTTGCCAGATTTAACTGTTTTGTCATAAACATCATTTTTGAACATTTATAAATCCTCTATCATAGCTGAACTTGTTACATTTAAAATTATCATCAAAACGATTTAACACTTCAATTACAAATATTTAAATAAATAATAACTCTTAATAACTTTTTCATTATCCTGAATAATGCATTTAATCTGAATATCTTTCTATAATACCGCTATACTTATACCTTTGTTTTCTTTTTGAATCATATTATCTATCTTTTTGTTATTATTCAAAATAAACAAAGCACTTTCTGACAAATCAGATAGTGAAGAATATTGCAAGATAAATGAGCGAGATAGTTAAACCATAATTCTATATTCCAATTAACTTGGCAGAATTTTCTTTAGCAATAAAAATACCCACACCATTTATTTCAACAATTGCACTTTGACTATTTTCCCATTCAGAAATAATAGCTTTTATTCTCTCTAAATAATCCAAACGGGTAACACCAGAAACCTCAAGAATAACTTTTTCATTTTCCTGATTTTCATTATCCTCTGCGGTAAATTCAGTTTTCAGATTCACTTTAGCAAGAACAAAACGTACATCTTCTGTGCCACCTAAATCAAGACATAATTTCTCTGATAAAGCTTGATTTATTTGTTCACTAACCAAATTTGGTTTTTGATTCATAGAATGGGAAATCTCTCTAACCGGTTCTACCGTATTTATAATATCTTGAAGTTTTACAGGTGCTGTAACTGAATACAATAAAGATAGACGTGGACGATTACCGAGAGCCTGCCAAAAATTACCCAAGCTATTTAAATTTTCCTGCGGTGGGATCACTCGGGTATATGCGCCGGGAATTTTATATAATTGACGATTATTAATCAAGGCGTTCAAAACACCAGTCATTATTTTTGCAGCCTGATTATCGGGCTGACTATCTGGACTACAACCATCACTTGATGGTTTACTCGAATGCCAGTAGGTAATTAAATAATTATAATTAATATTTACCCATCCCGGTAATAATAGATGATTCGCAGGGCTATAACGCCTTGGCTCAGCAGAACGTAATTGTAAATCTTCATGTATATCATAAAGAAATACACTTATTGTCGGCTTCGATGGAATTAAATCCATTTCTGGCAGATCAAAACGAATATCAATATTAGTTAAATACTGAGATAGAATATCCTTTAATGCGTTATTAACTTCCACAATAGCATTATCAGGATCAATGATATTTTTCATATCGACTCCAAAATTAACAAATATTTAAAAAACCAATCGGCCGACTTTATTCAATTCAAGTATAATTGCTCGCTCGATATATTTATTTTCAATTTGTTCATTATTATCATTTACTGCCAATATTGATGATAATAAAGCAATATTCCTGATATTAGCACCAGTTATATCGGCACGTTTAGCCAAATGTTCAAAATTAATCTCATTCGATAATCTCAATTGTTCAGGCCAAATTGCCCACCACATTTTTTTACGCAGCTCTTCATCGGGATAAGTAAAGTGGGTAATAAAGCTAAAACGGCGATTAAAAGCGCTATCCAGATGGCTACGATTATTAGTGGCTAAAATAACTAATCCCGGATAATCCTCCAGCCGTTGTAACAGATAAGAAACCTCAATATTAGCATGTCTGTCCTGAGCATCTTTAGTTTCACTGCGTTTGCCAAACAGTGCATCAGCTTCATCGAAAAACAGTACCCCGGAATCCGCTTCGGCCAAATCGAAAATGCGAGAAATATTCTTTTCAGTTTCACCAATATATTTATTCACCACCGTAGAAAGATCGACCTTAATCAGATCAACCCCCAGATGCCCGGCAATAATCTCTGCGGCCATCGTTTTACCCGTCCCTGATTCACCATAAAATAAGGCACTAATACCTGTACCATAGCTTATTTTTTCCTGAAAACCGGCAGCTAATACTTGATCACGATAATTAATAGCGGCAATAATTTCTTTCAATTGTCGAATTAATTCATCAGAAACCACTAAGTCATTAAAACTACGTTTTGGGGTTATCCGCTGTGCTAATTTACCTAAGTTCTGTTGAGCACGGAAACTTAATGCCTGACGCAGATCGATCTCTTCCAATTGGCCTTCCGGCTGTCGAAGTATTTGGTATTGGCAAGCTTCTTCAAGGATTAGTGGCAATGTTTCCGCTGTAAATGAAAAACGCTGACATAATTGAGCAATATTAATTTCATCCGAAGCATGGTTTGGTAAGCTTTTTTCTAGCATGGTTTTTTTCTCTATCAGTGTTGTTATGGGCATATCGATTTGCACCATAGGCAGATGTTTAATCCACACTAATGAGTCTCGCGGTTCCATTAAACACACTACACGTAATTTTGTCTGATTCAGTAAAGCAGATAACGCACTATTCAATATTTTCTTTTCCTCTGCAAGTAAAGAAAAATTGCGGATTAATAAACAGGCATCGTGTAACCGGACTTCCCGTATTGCATCGGTTAGTAAGTTAGATATTACCGTTAGATTCTCTTCGTCTGGTAGGCGGGCTAAATCAAGGGTTAAAGTACTGATACCATGAAACGCCATAATATTACTGACGGCTAATTCTCTGGCGCTCCCCTCTTTTCCTCTTAATATCACCAGCGGACGTACTTCATTCAATAATATCTTTTCAAGTGAAGAATAAAGGGCTGATGGATACCAAGTTTGCAAAGCCGGCGTATTCCAGTAAGCACAAGTTATCAAGGGTGGTAAAATAACCCGTTGTCTTGATAGAAAATGCCAGACAGCACTGTGAGTTAAAAATTGCGTTTGTAGCCAAATAGGTTCCTCATCGTTATTGAGCCGTAATAAGTGGTTAAGAATTAATGGTGTTTGCGGTAAAAAGCTGTTTTGCAGTAACTGCCGATCACTTTGACGTTCACTAAATAATTCAATTGCTAAAGCAAAACTGGGCCACTGTTTTTTACTGTTACCATGCAAAGCAGCAAATAACGCATGATAACGGTTGTCGAAATGAGGTAATAAGCCTAACAATAAGGCATCACGTTCAAATTCAGTGAGTTCGAAACGTTCAATTAATAAGGATAATATATCAAAGCATGGGTTTTCTTCGATTTCAGGGAGGTTAACAATATCATCCCCTTTAATTATCCAATGGGGAATACCTAATGGTGTCACCAAACGTTGTTTTATTTCATCTTCAGTCAGTAAAAAACTCTCTGGTAAAGAATCGTATTTGTCGCTGTTTTGATAATAGTAATGCTGTAACCGCAGATCAACACGTTCCAGATGGGGATAAATCCAGCATAATTCAGCCACCATGCAGTGATTATTTTTCAGTAAAGAGTTCATATAAACCTTTTAAATATTTTGCCAGTCAATTTGTAAAGGGCGATTTAGCCAGGGAAATTTTGCAATATTTAACGGCCACGGCCAGTCGGTTAATAGCAAATCAAACGGTTGATGCTGTACTGTGATTTTGATTTCCTGATTATCTATCAGCAATTCACCCGGTCGTTGTAAAAACAGCTGGCGGACATCATTACGGCCTAATTTTTTCCACGTGGGAAGCTGGTTGATAATAGCATCCAGCCATTGTTCTATTATTAACTTTTTTTCCGGTTCAAGAGGCGCTAATTCAATAATTTCGCCAGCCATTAATCCACACAGAACGTTATTCAGAATCTTTCGTTCTGTTTGTACTTCTTCGTTCCCCCAAATAAAGTAATCAAGGAGACACACAGCATTAAACTGAGCCTGACGATGGATAAATTTCTGCGCTTCGAGCAAACCAAGCCGATTAAATAATGCGGGTAATATCGGCCATAAAACCAATATTCCTGCATTACTCACCTGACACGGAAAAGTTTGTTCAGTGAATAAAACCCGGTCAACGTGTGATCTATTGATAATTCGTGGTTGGTTACCGTGATTACCTGTAATGTTCAGGTTATCCAATGCCGATAATGCTTGTCGATCTTCGGTAATTAACTTTTTATCTGCATTATTTAAAATAAAGCGTTGCGAAAGATCTTGGTATTCTTTAGCAGAAAGATGTTTCTTACATACCAGTGAAACAGGAGCTAATTGCCATAGCGACGCTAACCAAGTTGTCCCATCTCGGTTATATAACGCCGAATGTTGAAATAGCTGGATAATATTTTGAGCGTTGACCTCTCCTTTTTGAATCGCTGTGGCTATTAATGAACGTTGATGCTGATTTAATGGCGGTAAATTTTGCTGCGGCTCTGTCGCTAATGCCTGTAATAATTCAATTAGTAACAGATCAACTTCAGTTATTTTTTGTAGAACGGGTTCTCTAAGACTCTGGTTTTCACAGCCAAAACGGTTAACTAAATTTTCATATTCCTGAACAGAGAGGTGTTTTTTACAAAGTTGTGGAATCAATTCTATTTGCCAAAGGGGCTTCAACCATTTATTTAATAAGGAATTATCAGTTACTATATTCTGGCGAAATAACGTAATAATAGACACAACATCAAGTATGCAGCTCTCAAGTTCAGCCGTGATATATGATATCACTTTCACATCTGGTTCAGGTATTTCCTGCGGATCATTCCGATGTATATATCCCAGTGCATTCAATACCAGTTGCCAAGAATAAACCGCCTTTCCTTGATGCTGGAATATATCTATATCCTCTGATAACTTACGATTAATAGCGGTTAATAAAGCAGGTTGATTGATAGATAAAAGCCGCTTCAAGCTGTGTTCAGATAGACAGCTTTTTGCCAATAATAGTGCTAAATTACTCTCTATTTTCATTAATTGATTAATTAATTTATTGATATCTGCATTATTACCCTCTATTATTCCCATTGTATTTAATTGAAAATCTTTACGATATAAATAATGAATAAAATCCTTAATGTGAACCAAATAATTATCATACAGTAAAGAAGATTTTTCGATGTTTTTTCGTAAAGTTAACTCTTTCGTGAGGATCTTATCCTTATTATTATTTTTATGATATTTGCTCAACACTCTATTTAGAGCGGTATTAAGCCGAATCGGAAACACTGAATTGAAATCATACAAACTTATTTCACCAAGATTTAGGGATAATGTTTCTAAATATATATTTCTGTTAATAGTGTATTCATTAAAGTATAAATCGAATAGATTATTTATATTGACTTGATTCAGTAGAGAGCCATGAAATATTTTTTTAGCTTCCTGTTGATTATTAGCCTCAATAGTAATGGTAATCCGACGCAACAGATTTGGCTCTGAAATCATATTAATATGTCCTTTATAATTAGAGAATAATAGATGATTCAAGTTTGTCTGTGTTGAATGGAACTAAAGTTTCATAATAAAAGCAAGAATATAATAAGGTGGAACTACATCAACACTGTGAGTATGTGAAGGGGATGATGCTGTTGCCTTATGATCATGTCCTTGTCCACCACCCACTTCTGAAGTATGTGGGTGATGATCATTTCCAGATGCTTTTGGGTGCCATAGGGAGGAGGAGGAGGTATTATTTATTTGGTATTTTGTTGATCCTATATTAGTATTATCGTATGCAAATCCCAGAGTTTCAAAATAAGGAAGACTCTCGATATGCTTATGTTTTGGTATTTGTAATTCTGTTAACGTCGTGTTTTGTACAGTAACATTTACCGAAACTGTAGTTGATGTTGTATTTCTAGAAAAGTTTTTTCCATTGCCACTACCACTGGCTTTACTACTGCTTTTCCCTGTCTCAGAAATAGTTTCACCACACATTACAAAACGGCTTCTTAAATCTGGAACTGTAACTCCATTATAAGTTCCTCCATCACAAAATGCCCAACCTGTAGGGGCACTATTGCCAGAGAACATCACAATCATTCCTCTGGGGAGTACTTTATCAGGATCAATACTGACACCTTTATCATCAACCTTAATACCGTTACCAGCTTTAACGGAAACACCATTTTTATCAACGTTAATACCATTACCAGCTTTAACTTTTACACCACTCTCACTCAAACTCAAACCACTTACACCACTCCAAGCATTACTTCCATCCCCTCCCTCCAATTTTAAATAAAGACCCGTCTTATCAGTTACTACAATCCCACCCCCTTTCCAACACTTAACAGCTATGCCCTCTGAGTCAACGGAAATACTGCCATTATTCTTAGCCTTAACCTCCACCCCTTTTTCACCAACATTAATACCGTTACCAGCCTCAACAGCCACATTATCTGTATTTACAACAATGCCATTGCCTTTACCAACACATATTCCATTGTCTTTATTAATTAGACCGCTACCAAGGTCTACAGATAAAATATCCTCTTTTAACATTAATGGAGAAAAGTCTTTATTGGTGATAGTGCCTATTTTTAAATTAAGTGTACCACTATCATCCAGTTTCAATCCTACTCCTGGTCCATTCTGTTTCGGTGCTTGCCCGGTTGCTTTACGACCAATATCAGCAATATTAATTAAATGTTCATAATCGGTTTGTAATGGGATGCTGCCTGCTTTAAAGCGTTTCTTTAAATCATCTGCTGAGGGATCTTCATTGTTATTATTATTTTCTGAACTAAGCTCTGAATTAGATATATTGTGTTTCTTTTCCATTTTTATCACCTTATATATTAGTCTATTCTATTGCTAATATCCTAAAATTATGACCACATAATGACATAGTAATAATTAAAGATAACGAATTTAATAGTACAATAAGTATCTTTTACTGTAATACTATATTAATCCACTTTTTGCCTATAGATAAATTAATCTTTGTCTTTATTATCTCCAGACTGAAATTGAGGATTTTCAATTGGTGTATTTCCTCTATCATCTTTACTACGATAAATATCTTCTTGAACTTTCGGTACATATAGTAATTGATTACTCTCAATGAATTCAGAATTCCATTCTGTTTCAGATTTACCCATGACCTCAGTTCTCTGCCCTTCAGTGGCAATTCTCATATTCCCTATGCCAGTTAATGCGGAAGGTAGACGTCCCAGCGTTAACATTTCTAAAATATGGTATGCCTCATCTCCTAAAGAAATACCATTATTTTGCCAACGCTTATAGGTGCTGGCAAAATTCCTGAAATGCTCCGGTGACAACCAGTGAATAATCATGGAAACATGAGCAGGAAATTCAGCCAAAATTTCGGTTTTTACCCACGATTCCAGTTTGTGAGGATCGACATTTTTATTCTCAATTAACTGACGATTAATCACTACGCTGACGACAAATGAAAAACGATCAGTATGAGCATATTCTGCACTGGAGAAATACCAGCGATAACGCCATGCATTTTCCTTTTGTGGGAAAGCAACCTTGGTATCTTTATTGCGTGTAATTAATATTTTACCTTTAATACGATCGAATTTTTTTACCGAAGCTTTAAGCATATAGTCAGATGAGGATTTCGTGTTAGCTGACATTTTTTTGGCGGGTTCATAGGAAGTAATTTTATATTTTAGCGTGATTTCGTCACCTTCTTTGATCATAGCAGGAAAGGGACTTTGAGGACTGGAAGTGATCCAGCGTTCATTTTCAGCACCACTTTGATCCGCTTCATCAGCATAAACCAGTTGATAATCCATATCCTCCAGCCACACCGGGCTATCACACCAACGTAGATTACCCTCCGTAAATGCCTGCTGCACTTCGTTCAACCGGTATTCCAAAACAACGCTGTTACGAGTGTCAAGATAAAATGATTTCTCTGTAATCTCAGTGATCACTTGGCCTCGCAACGTGAATCCATTATCGCCTTCGATAATCAGATCAATCATCTGCCCCTGTAATAGCCGCCCTGCTGCACTTTGCTGGGTGATAATTAAGTGATGGCTTTTAGAATCAGGATGACTTTTAATTTCCAGTCCATCAGGTGTTTGTTTACTGTCAAATGCCACATCAGGTTTCACGGGTAAGAGCCGACGATGTTCAATCAGGTAGAAAGGCAGATCAGCCAAATCTGGCGTTTCACTAAAACATTTTCTTCCCAAACCCAATCGGGCCGCAATCCGTTTTTGCAGCGCTGATACTTTATCTATCCGAATATTATTGCGCTGATAGGCCAGCTCTGGCTGTTGAGCCAAATAATCGCGCTGAGTAGACAGAAAATCCTGTCGGCTAAGTATAAGTGGTCTGGCTGCTCGATGAGCACCAAAATAGCCTAACAGATATTCAAGGATAGCCAGCTCCTTTGCATAGTTTCTCTCCTGAATAATGCCTTTATGAGAGATATATGAATCATTATGAAGCTTTTCTACCAAATCAGATTCTATATTTTGATGGACTTTATGGCTGACTGTATTCGCCTTAAAAGGCCATTGTGCGCCATATACCGTATTTCCTCGTTGTTTAAAAGCCAATAGTTTTGGCAATAAAGCAAGTTCGGCACAGCTGTTAGCTAATATTTGTTCAAAAGGCAGTATAAATTGGTGTAACTGCACTTGTTGTAGGGTATGTTTATGAGTTTGCAATCCATAGCAGGCAGGTAATTTATTACTCACCGGATAGTAATCTAGGGCTTTACGATGCCTGCCCCAACTCAATAATTCTGGATGTGTAGTAAATAGTGGCTCCTTAATGACCTTTTTCTCTATATCTTGTTTAAATACGGTTATATTAACCCCACCTTTAGCGGTAATGGTAAGTGGGCTGTTTGATGAAGTAATCAATTCTAAAGGGTCACGGCTCCATAGTCTGGGATAATATCCTTTAACAATTTCCCAAGACCAATGATCACCCGATAACGGAGAAATAATGTCAGCATCATACTTATCTAATTCCAGCCGGGTAACGCCTTGAACACCTTTAATAGCCAATAATCGGTTAACCAACGGGCTTAAATTTAATACCATAGAAGCGTTGTAGTCTCTGATCGGCGGTAATTTAGGTATCCAGCCGTGGTGTAAATAAGGGCCATCAAAGATTTCTTCATTACTGTAACCCATTTCTTTCAGAGTTTGAGTGGTATAACGCAACGGCTTTTCAAGTATGGTTTGTTCCGCCATCATATAAATTTGCGCAAATATGTCAGCAATATCTTTAACGTCATTATCAAGCTGAATACCAATCTTCAAGGGTAAATCAACGGGTTTTAACCAGATAACCTTACTCACCCATTCTCCCAAATTACGATTATCTTTCAGAAATGCTTTCAATCTATTCTCAGCCAGGGTTTTATTATTCTCACTTTCCCGACTCGGCAGTAAATAAAGCCAATAATTTCCTCTTAATGTTAACTGTTCACCCTCTGATTTTGGCATTTGAAAACTGTATTTTCGTTCCTCTTTGCTATACCAGTATGTGTAGCGTTGATCTTTTGGTTCACATATCAGTAGTACATCATTAAATAAAAAGTAACCATTAACCGTATCGTCACTATGCAAATCCAGCAATGCCCGACGATAATCCTCGGCAGTAATTGGGCCACAAGTCAGCATTTGTTGCGGGCCAAACTCCTCTGGAAAAATACCATTGCCGGGTGTCTGTTCCTCTTTACTGGGCGTCAGCAGATCCTTGAGTGGTAATGAGTGGCGGTAAGCCAAATCTGATGCGCCATAACAACACGCTTCTAATAAGGTGACACCAGGATCACTTTCACCCATATCACTCCAGCAGTTACCGGACTGTTGTTCAATAACCGCCTTTGCCTGGTTAAGTAAGGTATCAAAGGCAATATCATCTTTGACGATGGGAAATAAAGCATCCTGATTACTCATGTGCTAACTCCTCTTTTGACCAGACTAAAATCAATACTTCATTATCGTCAGCCCAAATATTTTCACCGATTGCACCTGCCTGCTTTCCCTGTTTTTCCAAGGTTAAGTTCGTCACCCGTTCAACCAGAGAGAATTGCTGGATCGTGGCTAACAACTGGTAATAATCAATGCAGTTACCGGTTGTTACACCAATAGCCGGATTTTCTCCCCACGGCATATAGTTTCGGCTCAATTCCTGTTGTAGCTGATGATGACCGTAGTCAGGATTAACACCTGCGACAAACACCAGTTGATAACGGATCAGGACGTTAACGTAGGTAGGATTGTTAATTTCAATGGTTGCCCAAGGGCTGCTTAATCGACTTAACCATTCAACCATCTCTGCCAACCGGGCCGGGTTCAGTTCTGGACGTAGCGCATCATTATTATCTTTGTAACGGTTATCGGGGATCACAATTAATTGTTGCTTTCCCGGCGCCGGAATGGTGGTTAATTTACCGCCAGAGTGGTGTCTGACATCAAATAGGCTGACAAAATGATCTTTTAGTAAAGTGACCATGTTCCCCCGACTCAGTACCCGGTTACGATGGGACAGCCGGACAGGAATTCGTTTTAGGAAGGCTTGCTCCGTTTCCCGGGGGCGACCGCTCCAGGAAGGCCAAGGTTGAGTGACGTTGCTCATTGCAACAACCGTGTTTACCGGTTGTTTAATGCTGCCAGCGGCCAATCCGTTAATAAAATGATCCTGCTCAACGGTTTCTGTGTTGGCTAAAGTTGCCGTGGTAGCGTTATATAACAAGCCCTTAATTCTAGGGTAATCCTGAGGATCGGTCTTCTCAGTTATCTCTGCTTTCAGCCAGTACCGCCCCGTCGGCATCAAGGCTGCCTGATTTGAAGCATCTGGTGGCAATAAAGCGCGCCAGATCCCCCGGTCAAACAAGTTACGGGTTTGATCGTCAACTAATTTATCCAACTTAATCCAGGTATTACTCTTGTTGAGATAAGACCAAGATAAAGCGAGTGCTTTAATGCCTTCTAACTGCCAATAGAGAGATAACGTTTGCCCCGGTAGTACCCCCGTAAAGCCTAAATAGAATGCTTCATGGACGAGTGCCGGCGTTTCTGCTACTGCCTCGCCCCGGCCAAAAGGCGTCAGAGGATAAACAGTAAATTGCTCAGGTTTAGCTTTAGCGCTGAATTGAACCTGCAACGCATTGATTTGTGGCGTATAGGGTAAATTCTTCCCGGTAGGATCTTGCCAATATTGGGTGTGCATAAAATCCTGCCCAGCCAGTTCTATGCGTATTGATGCAGGCCAGTCGTTGGGCTTTGGGCTGTCTGCAAGAGGGTAATTCATTGCCGGTAAGGTAAATTTCAGACTTTGTCCCTGTGGTTCGTTATCTCCACTGAATAATGATTGAGACTCAGCCTTAGTTTCAGGCTCTTTTAGTATGGTTCTTTCCTGAGGCGTGACTAAATAACCTTGTACTTTAAACGCGCTATTATCGGGTTTAGGGCTATAATCTTTATACCATTCTTTAAAACTCTTGGTAGGTAAGCCAACCCATTGAGGGATAATCGTCAGGGTCGCGTTTTCGGAGTCATACCATTCTGAGGCAACCAAATTAAAACCAGAACCTAACGACGGCAATTGACCAAAGGGAAAGCTGGCGGTATCCGTTTGTTCAATACCGCCGTCAGAGGCATAGTACACATTACGATTGCCGTTAATGCTGATCTCAATATCTTTAATCTTGGGCAGCACAGGCCCCTGAGCAGTGCCCAATTTAAGTACTGGTACAACCGGTGCATCAAATGTCATTCCATCAAGATTGTCAGGAGGCGTGATAGGATCATCATTAGCTGATAAGCAAAGCATCAGATCATCGGTATCTTTTTCTTTTTTTACAGACAGAGAGAGCCAGTGGTCTCCTGAGCTAATCTTAGCGGTGATGTGATCAGCATTACCTGCCCACTTGTCTGCCAGTGTCACTTTAATACTTCGTTCTCCTGCCAACATGGCAAATAGAGGCGAAGTAATCAGATAACCGGAAAGCACCGGAACACCATTAAGCTTTGAGCTAAAAAGTTGGATACCGTTTTCAGGGAATACCATGTTATCTGCAAGATTTAATAATATTGCCGATTTCCAGCCATCCCCCTCTTTCCGACACCAACGTAAGTCGGTCAGTTCCCCTTGATTTGCCAATACATTCGACTCGGACACATAATGTAATGGATTTCCCGCACTATCATGTCCGGCATCAAAGCGAGTTCCTTTAGGAACAAGATATTCAATACGATCCGAACTCAGGGTAATACCTATCGCCACCTGATCCGCCTGGGCATCTCTCGGTTTCAAACCCAATAATTGCCGATAATAAAGATCCCGATGCCGCGCCGGAAAGGTATTAAATAATGTTTTAGTCGTTTCTAATAGTTTTAAAAAAGCCAGTAAAAAAGCCTGATGAGCGGGTAAAAGGCCATTTGCTTTATTCGCATGTTGGTAAATATTGGCTAATTCCTGAGGGCTATTTTTCTGAAAAAAATAGAAGCTACTCCAGAACTGTTTTTTCTCTTGATCGAAAGGGATTTTTTCAGCGTATTCTTTAAGCCAGTTTAAAATATCCAGTGTACTTCTTTCATCAAGTTTAAAATCAGTATCCGATACGATAGCGGCAAGTTTATTCGTTAATCCGGTCTGTCCCATAGTTATACCACCTGTTATTTGAATATAACCTTAATATGTTTTCAGGAGATCGTTGTTATTTAAAAAGAAGATTGGCGAGGTTATCTACCCGGCACTGACAGTATATTGACTGGCAATAAAACGGCCTTTTCCCATACTGGGTACCGTTACATCCGGCCCGGTTGACGGATTATTTGCCGGTTGTGACGGCGTAAAACGGGCGATAAACTGCTGCCCAACCACAATCATCGTGACAGGGCTACGGCAAAAGTTTACCTGCTGGCGGGTATCCAATTGAGCAATGGTGACCATGCCCATGCCGGGTATCGGGTGACTGGGGGTAATATACTGCGCTTGAAACTGTACCTTTTTTTCATCCCCCACAATCACGATCTTTTTTCCCTGGATTTGCGCGTGCCCACTGCCCCTGATGGTCGCCAGTCCCAAAATGGTGACCTGCCGGTTGCCGAATAAGGGTTCAAATAGCAGGATGTCGCCATCAATAACCAGTTGTTTACTCATAAGATCACCCGTATCGGCCCTTCACCAATCTCAAGAATACCTTCAATTTGCAGGCTGATTTCGCTACCCCTTAAAGTATAAGTCACCTGAACATGTAAGGTATTAAGCAAATCTGTTCCCTGATTCACCTGAATTTCAGTCACTTCTGCACGGGGTTCATAACGTAATACGCGTTCTTCAATACGTGTTTGAATCCGTGCCATCAATTCATCACTGATATTTTCAAACATATAATCATTTAAGCCGCAACCGTAATCTTCACGCATAATCCGTTCGCCAGGTTCAGTTAAAAAAAGAATTTTCATATTCTGGCGGACATGCTCTGCTCCTTCCGCCATTATTACGCCAGATTGTGTTTCAGGATGCGCATTATCTTTAATAGAAAATTGAGGCGGGAATGCCCACCCCCGGCCATAAATATCAGCTAATATTTTATCTGCCATCTCACTACCCTATTATTGTGTTAAATTAATTTTTGCCCCTTTAATATCAACCCCAGATTTTCCAGCGGCTGACAGGGATTTATCGGCCTGGAGATTAATTTCCTGTGCATGAGTGATGAGATTTTTAGTGGAACTGATGGTGATATCTTTATCCTGCTGCAAAGATAATGTATTTTTTCCACTATTAAACGCGAGCGTCTTATCTTTATTATCGAATATCAGTGCTTGCTGATTCTCTCCTTGCTTAATCACTAACGTTTTCACCAGATTTTTTTCACTCGGTTCCAACGGCGATTTATTTTTAGGGTTATGCATAGATCCTAATATCACCGGAAAACGAGGATCACATTCAAAGAAACCGATAATCACCTCATCTCCCGGTTCCGGGTAGAAGCAAAATCCACTTTCATGGCTGGCATAAGGTTTACTTAAACGGGCAAAAAGAGTGCCGTTAGTTAAGTTTAAAGCCGGTATTTTAACCGGAATACGACCCAGCGATTGGCTGTCCTGGTGGTATTTTTCTACAATCCCGATATGCAGCTCTTTAACCTGAGGCACAATGTGTTCTACATCTGATTGCATACCTAAAGTTAACCGGGTACGCCAGCCTTGCCGCTGAGTGATGGTCTGCTTTACACCGGTAATAATCGCCTGACCATCCATCCCCTGACCAAAGCCAGTTAATGCCAAAACATCACCCGGCTTATAGCGATCATCACCCTCAACCTCAAAATTACCGGAGATATTATGGCTTCGTCGGTTGCCTATGATGCCTTGAGCAAACTGCTTGGTTTGTTCATTATCCAATGGGTAGCTTAAAATCCATTGCCACTCTTGGTCGGTAAGCGGTTTCAGAGTGTCCGCCGCAAGCTGACCGCGGCCAAATCCGCTGTTCTTTGCCTGAATCGCCTGAGACAGCTTTTGTTGGGTAATATCCCAGGACTGCACTCTTATCGTTTTGGGGCTACGCTGATTATCCCATTGCAGATTAGCTTCAAACAGCACCACGTCCTGGTGGTTACCGCGCTGACGGAGGGTATGTACAGTTGATTGATTCAGTGATTCCGGTGTTACCAACGTAATGGTGTCATTGCCGGGGAGTAACCAGGTATTGGTAGCACTAAGCCGGCTTTTGAGAAAAGTCCAGTCATTACAGCGAAACTGCACCATTTGTTCATGCACCGTCTTAAGCTGAGGCGCTTGTTTTATCGCAACAGGCACACCAGCCTGGCTGAATAACTGCTTGATAATCGCCTCATCGCTCTGTTTACTGAATAGTTGCGAGTGGAAACTATGCGTTAATTTTTGCAGTGGATGTTTTGCCGTCAGAATCATCAGACTGTCCTGACCTTTAAGCCCTAAGGTCTGCCGAACAATGACCCCTTTAAACAACACATTTTTTTGGATCTGCACAATAAGTTCATGATTCGGACGACAACTTGCCAGTTCAGCCTGCGCCTTAGCATCAAAAATATGGCTGGTATCACCGATGATACCCAAAGTGATGTTAGCTGAAGGAATGCCATTGATAGGATAATTTACTGACAAGCTGATGACAGTAAACTGATTGAGTATCTTGCCGCCTATCTTAATCGCTATTGTGGGTATCTTCATACCTCCCTCCGCGCTTGTAGCGTCTGTCCCGGAGTAAAATCATCAAGATTATCCAGACCGTTTTGCCAAGCGAGGGAGAGATAATCGATACCGCCCGCGAGAGAAGCGCCAGCGCCCAGTGCAATCAATGGCAGGGAGAGCATATCGGTTACGTTAACCGCGGTAGCCGGTGGTGATCTTAACTGTTGCTCGGTAGTCTGAATAACAAAACTCTCCTCTGCCACCAGAGATAAAGTGGCAGTTGCCCGCAGCGGGGTAGCATCCCGGTCAAACAAGGTGTAATGAATGCTGAGACCGTCGGCCCGGCAGGCAAAATAGCCTTTGTTTTCCCAGCGCATTTTTCCCCACTTGATTTTAAGAAAGTGAGAGACTTTGGTACCGGCATCAATGGCACAGAGAGTTTTCAGGATCGCCAGTTGAGTTTCTATCGGCGTAGTGTTGCCGGGCATGGATGCATCAAACAACAGATCTAATGACAAGCCGGCAGGTTGAGATGACACATAGTGATTGCTTTGGTGGGTACTGGTAATGCTTTCATCCTTTTTATAACTGGCTTGATAATCCAGTTGGATAGCATCAGGGTTATACATCACCTGTAAACTGCCCACCAAAGTTTTACCTTCCCGATCTTTAAAAGCCGTCAGCGTGAGTTTAGACAGACTACGTTCAATTAAGCTCATAATGACCTCCTGTTTCCCGTAATGCCTCTAACACCTCGTGCTTTATCCTTTCAATCAGGCGAGCGTCGTCCAACGCTTCCTGCACTAATGTTCGCGGAGATGACAAATCACTGGCAGAATCGGTAACTTTAGCTTGAATAATCAATTCTTTAATTTCTACAGTCATGCTTTCACTCCTAACCAGAGCATATCTTGATAACGTAACTCCAGAGAATTCACCAAAACAGCATTACTATTGGCATCAAAGTTACCGGTAGACCAACGAACCGGTAACGCGTTACTGATTGTCCAACTCGCCACGGGTAAAAAATTTTCATTCAGCAACATAATGACCACATCAGCATAAATCGCTTTTTCCCCGCGCAAGACATGATCAAATATCAGAGTGAGTGGTGTCACGGTCATCACACCACGTTCCAACACCAAACTACCGTGTTGGATCTTATCGGCCAGCCAGACATTTCTGGCATTCTCCCCCCCTTGATTGTGTTGAGTCGTTTGCAATTCACGGCTGAGGCCCGATATCTGCTGAAAGGCAATATCAAATGGGCTGGGAATATTGTTAAAAAGAAAACTGGCGATAAAACGGTGTGACACTGATGGGGTGTAGAGGTTATGCATATTTTGCCCCTGTTTATTAACTTAATCGGGTTGCGCCGGTACGAGTATCAAACGTTAAGTTCAGCTCAATAAATTCCGCCGGAATGAGCAGAGACAATTTGATTTTCATGATCATTTTCCCGGCCAGCACATCCGCTTCACTCATTGATTCATCAACACCGAGTAATATGTCAAATGCCCGCTCTTCCTGGGTACCTGACAATCCACCTTTTAACCATAACTGATGCAGCCAGTTGTAGGTTTGGCCCTTAAGTTTCATCCAGGTGATCGGATTATTGGGTTCGAAAACAAAGGCCCGGCCCAGTCGGGTTATATGAGCTTCAATATAGGAGACCAGACGGCGAATTTGGATATAGCGCCAAGGGGAGTCAGGTGTGTTGTCCAGAGTTCGGCATCCCCAGATTTTAATCCCTTTGCCCGGAAAACTGCGAATCAGATTCAGCGGAATGTCGTCATCTCGATTAAAGAGTGCATCAGCTTCAATAAAAGAGCGTACCGGGCTAACCACTTTGGCTAAAGCCACATTAGCAGGGGCGGTCCATATGCCTTTCCGATTATCGTGATTCTGGATGACAGCAGCGACCGCCGCGGTAGGCGAAAGGATGAGATGTTTACCACTTTCTTGGTATGCACTTTTCAGTCCCGGCCAGTATACCGCTCCCCATTGCCGATCATTTGAAGAAAATTGCGCTAAACATTTAGCCGCCAATACTGGGTCATCAGGAGCATCCAGCAATCCCATGATGCCACGCCGACTTTTACCAAGATCAAACACTGACTGCCAGAACTGTAACCAAAGATCTATGGTGGCGTCAGGCTCCCCCTCCTGATTAAAGCGGACAATATCAGGGACCACAATCAGTGTGATAGTACTCTCCGCGGCAATAGCCTGTTTAATCCATTCCTGTTGTAGCGCAGTGATCAATGACTGAAAATCTTTTAATTGCTCATCAGGACCCAGTGGCAGTACATAGGCTTGTTGACCACCATTTTCAAAAAAGTGGCGTACGGAGTAGTACATTAATCCTGACTCCCGAAATTTCAGGGTAAAATTGGTCAGGCTGTTTATTTCGACGACGGTTTTATCACTGATATGGTTGTTTTTAGCCGGTTGGATACAACCAATAAAAACCGGTACACCGATAAATGCATCATCCTGCTTCTGGGATATCAGGTTTTCCGTTACTGTGACGCCCGGCTGTTTAATCGCCATTGTCGTTTCCTCAACAGAACAGGCGCGGCAAACCGCGCCTCAGTATGGTTACTGTGCTACTTTTTGCGAAAATTTCAGGATGATAAATTCAGCCGGGCGTACTGCCGCCATACCCACTTTGACGATCATTTTTCCTTGCTTAATATCGTCGTCGGACATGGTGACATATTGACCAATTTGGACAAAATAGGCTTCTTGGGGACTACTGCCGACCAGCGCCCCTTGTTGCCAGAGTTGATGGAGATAGTTGTCAATGGCTGACCGCACCCGCTCCCAAGTTGGTTGACTATTGGGTTCAAAAACAGCAAATCGCATTGCCTGTTTGATATCCCGTTCTGCCGCATTAAATAAACGCCGTACCGGAATATAGCGCCAGTTGTCATCATCTTTCAGGGTACGTGCGCCCCAAATCAGTGTGCCTTTGCCGGTAAAGTAACGGATAGCATTAATGCCCGCTTTATTCATCCTGCTTTGATCGTTGTCGGTAATTACCTCAACAGGTTTTGCATTATTTAATGCTACATTGGCTGGCGCTTTCCAGACCCCCCGACTGGCATCGGTTGCCGCATAAGCACCCGCAACTGCGGCACTTGGGGGTAAGATGATTTTAGTCGCTTTAAATTTGTCATCGACAGCTTTTTTAGCTTTAACATATTCCTCTGGTGAAGCTGTTTTCAATGTTTCCAGGTTATTAGCTGATGGATCCTCATAACCACTCAGGACAATATCAGCCTCCGCTGGCTGGTTATAAGTAAAAGAGGTCTCTAAATAAGGGTAATAAACAGCGGTTTTATCCGGCTGTGTAGTTGGTTTATCTTCCCCATCTGTACTATCAGCAATCAGGAAATAACCCACTTTGTCTTTTAACAGAGAATTTACTCCACTGTAAACCTCCTGTTTTTGACTGGGTGCTAACGTTTCATCCGTTTCAGGGCAGAGCAGTAAGGTGATCTCCTGCTGTTTTTCTATCAAGTCCGGCAGAGTTGCTAATTCATATTTTACCGCCTTAGCAGTCTTTACTGCTGTAGCTGCTTTTACTTTCGGAATATCAGTTGTCGCTGCCGCTACCAATGGCAGCAAATAACAAACACCACCGCCATTACTAAAATAATGCTGCACAGCAAAAGCACTGAAAGAAATGGTCTTGACATCGGCAACATAGGTATAGGTTTTTTTAACTTCCTCATCCACTGAGATACCACCACCGATTTTAGCATTTTTCTGACTGTTTTTGAGTGGCTTAGGAACAGTCTCCGCGCTTATTTCTGCCTTTTCTTCTGCTTTTTCTTCTGTTTTTTCCTCCGTCTTTTCCTCTGCCTTTTCTTCTGTAGCCTGTATTGACACTATAAAAGATGAAGATAATGAAAACTGCGAGATAAAATCTAACCAACTGGTGATTTTAATACAGCTACCCTGTTCTATTTGGCTCCCATCTTTTCTGAAAAACTTACCAATAAAAACTGGAATAGCCGTTGGGCTGGTGCTAATTGATAACGATAGCGAAGCATCTTCCTCAATATAAACACCGGGTGTAGTATATGCGTCAGACGGCATTATGACTTCCTCATTCAATTTAGATGATTAAACTATTAAGCAGGCCACAATTATTTACCGAGCTTGCCCAATTGATTGGCTAAACTGCAAAATAATAAATTCCGCAGGACGAACAGCAGCCATACCAATTTTGACGATCATTTTGCCCTGTTTAATATCGTCATCAGTCATAGTGGTATCCTTACCAATTTGAACAAAATAAGCCTGTTCAGCTTTATTTCCCACCAATCCGCCTTGTTGCCAAAGGGAATAAAGATAATTATCGATAGCTCGACGCACTATTTCCCAAGTGGGTTGACTGTTAGGTTCAAAGACCGCGAAGCTCATGGCATTTTTAATGTCCCGCTCTGCGCTGTTAAACAGGCGGCGAACCGGGATATAGCGCCAATTATCACTGTCCTCAAGTGTACGGGCCCCCCAAACCAATGTGCCGCTCTTAGGAAAGGTGCGGATCATATTCAGCGCCTTTCCTTGGTTATATTTCCCTTGCAGATCGTCAGTCACCAGATATTTAGGTTGTAATCCACCTTGAATAGCCACGTTAGCCGGTGCTTGCCAAACACCCCGGCTGTTATCGACACGGGCATAAATACCCGCCATCACTGCGCTGGGAGGAATATCAACCTTGGCTTTTTCATCTCCCCATTCAGCGGTCAGCCAAGGATAATAAACCGCGCCATAATGAGTAGCAGGATAAGATTCGAGTACATTTTCCGTTTTTTCCACTTCCGTTTTTTCCACACTGGTGGTGCTATTCCTTTTAGTAGGAGTATCTTTAGAGGCATCGTCTCCTTTGGTAACATCAGATTGTGGGCCATCAAAAATGGCAAATAGTCCTTTTCCCGGTTGGCAGAGTATCCCTACGGCAACTTTGATGTCTTCTCCAGCAGCAACCAGCAATGTGACATCGTCGAGTTTTGGAACTTGTTTTTCTAAATCTGTGGTTTTGACGAGATAACAATATCCACCGCCGTTAATAAAATAGGCGCGCAGTGAAATATCAAGCTTATCACCAGAATCAAATGGCCTGCCTTTTAGTGTCAGATATTCCAACCAGCTATTAACTCGAAGAGAGGTACTCGCTGATACAAATGAATTGTCATCTTCGACAGCAAAAACAGGTACCGCCGTTGCACTTGAACGAATAGAGAGTGCCAATGAGGCATCTTCTTCAATATAGACACCCGGATAAGATGTAACAGTTGTCATAATATTAGCCTTTAAAAACCACTGAATGGATATGCCAAGCTATTCGTGGCACCAAACAGTGTATTAATGGAATTCCACAGTAACCCGATCGGCTTTCAAACTAATTTCCTGCACCGCAACTTCATTACTGGAAGCATCAAAACTGGGCGCCGTCAATTTTTCTGGAAAAGCATTAGAAATATTCCAGGTAATTAGCAAGCTTGAACCGGTTTCATCAGTCAAGCTGATAGAAATATCTTTCTTTTCTATCTGATTAAGCGAAATAGAATTAATCCAATCGTATAATTTAGATTGCCCTTTAAAAATACCGCGTTTCAAGGTAATCGTTGGTCTCTGACGCTGACCAGGCATTTGTAACCAGTTACCAATTCCATCACGATATTCAATTGTGTCATAGCTGATATCTAATCCCGATACGCTTTGAAAAGACATTTGTTCATCACCAACAGTAACGACAAAACGGTAAGTGGGAATGGGGTATTGAACAGCAATTTGCTCGGCAGTTGTAGACATTGTTATTTCCTTCTAAGGAGTTTATTACATTTATAAGCTGGGTTAGAATACTCATCATTATCATTTCAGGTACGCTACCGCCCTTAGGTATCATGCCTAATTCTGCTAATTCTGGTATATCCGCCTGGCTTTATATTCATATATCCACATACTCATTAAAGAATGAGGCGATCTAACGACTACTGACCAATGACTAACGACTAACTCAGTTAATACGTGATAAACATCACGTTGGCGTTATTCATAGCTAAATAATCACGCGACCACACCTAAATAAAAGTTAAAAATAAAAATTAATTATTTTAATTTATATTTTTCCAAATAATTCAATATCATAGAACAAAGCCATTCAGTTAATTGGGTTATTATTCATGATCACTTATTCACTCATTAATCCCTAAAAAGTTCTTATCTATATTATGAATTATGAAAATTTCCTCTGTTTCCAAAGTAGATAGATAATTCACCACAAATATAAAAAAAACTGATAAATAATTATCATTAATTTTATTTCTTAATAAGAAACAGAAAAATAACCCACATGACAAAATAAAATAAAAAATTTTAAATCATTTATTTTCTTGCATTACTCATGCAGAAATTATATAAATTTTAACAGGCATAAGCCTATTTGAGCTCTCCTAGCTATGACGAATAGACAAACACTAAACAGAGGCAGAGAATGCGTTATGCTGAAAATAACTAGAGATGTTTATTTAGACTGTGACTCAAACAAAATAATCCATGGTAAAAATATATTCGTTATTACGGAAAAAGAGAAACGCCTGCTACTCGCACTGTGGGAACATGCATCGCAAGGGAATACGTTAAACCGGGAGCAACTCATCCCTTTAGTTTGGCCTGAACGCAAAAATGGTGTAGCAGAAACCAATCTGCTGCAATTGATCTGTAAATTACGCCGAACACTACGCTATTGTGACTTGGGTGAAGCAATCCACACCGTATACCGACAAGGCTATCGTTTTATCCTGCCATTTCAGGATAATGAACAAGATGATAGTCAGTCAAAAAATACCCAATTATCCACGTCCACTGATACAACCCCAAAGCCGTCTTATTGGCGTTTCACCAGACTTGTTATTATGTTCATTACGGCAAGCATCTGGCTATCAACTATCCTATATACCGCCCCTTTTCTGACTAAGAAATAATGATGACTTTTATACCCAATAGATTTCAAGTTGCAGCGCGGCGGCAAGTGAACGCATCCCCAGGAGCATAGATAACGATGTGACTGGGGTAAGTGAACGCAGCCAACAAAGCAGCAACTTGAAAGATGAAGGGTATATTTGCAGATCGGTTAATTCACCGTCAATGGAGGTAATTAAAGTTATCAACTCTCCTCCGCGGCTCACTCAGTAATTGATGGGCCGCTTTAATAAGAAAATATCATGACTCATAACGATGAGAAAACACGCCCACCATTAACAGCATTGAGGTTATTTGTTTTTTCATCGATGTAACTCCTTCGTCATTAAATAGAGTACTGCACTACCCTCAGGTAATTGATTAATAACGATATGGTCGCTATTTGTCAGGTGAATTACTTCAGTCAGCATAGCTGATGTCAAAAATACAGACAGCGGCCCTGGCTGGCCAAAAGAGTGATCGATTAAATGAATCGGGTTCTCCGGGGAGAAATTGAGTGAATTATCATAACTGTAAATCATCAGCTCAGTCCGCACCTTGTCAGTGACACCCGTTACCCAAAGGTGTTTCATGTTCTTTTTATCAATACGGTTATATTCAAACAATACATGCAAATCTTTTATTATTTCTCCCGGTAACGAAGGTAAAGGCCGCCTCATGCCAGCAAGAATGTTTAACTTCTTTTGAGTAGCAAATTTTGTGGATGAGAATAGTTGAGCAGACACAAATTCACTGTACGCCTCTCTGTCATCCTTAGCAGGCCAAAGCTGCAATGCGATAACCATTATCAGCCCCTCAAAAGTCGCCTCATTATATAACTTATCGATCTCATCCCGGTTCGCTATGTGTACCCGTTGAACTTTCCAGTGTTGACCAATCAATTCCTGATCGCGAGACAAATCGATAGAAGGGGATTCTGCGAGATAAACCTTACGCAAAAGGTAGCGATAACCCGGGCATTGTTTTTCAAAATCCTGATCAATTTTATCCAATAATTGCGAGATATCTCTTGATGGTGAAAATAATGCACGCCCTCTATGAGGAAAAGCAGGAATATCTTTCGAATCACCTAATAGTGATGCCATGCCTTGTTGTTCAGGCGTCAAAATAATATTACCGACCACAGCCAGTTGTTTTCTGCTCCATTGCTGCCATTGGAAACGGGTTTCAGCACTGGCCTCTTCCCAGGCATACGCTGCCGCGCAATATTGCTCATAGCGATTTAACACTGCGCCGAATAACATCAGCCATACCAAAAAGGAAGGTAAACTGCTATAAAGCGCCGCGTGAACGAAATCGGTCATGTCTTTTAGAAAAGCATAAACGAGTGTGCCGGCAACCAGTATTAAAAGCAAAATGATAAACCATAATTTATAGCGTAAAGGCGCTACTGGTTTAAGTTCAGGTATTTCAGGAATAGGCCAGCTCATGATAATGACTCGATATGGTGATGGAACGCAGGACTTAAACTATAGCAAGAGCAATCACCCATCATAACCGGATTAATGCCCTGCCTCTTTTTAGGGCAAGAAATCAATTTAATCATATTCAACCTCTGATTAGTTCATTACTTTTAAAAATATCCGACTTTTCACCAGCAGAACAATAGCCATAATAGGTAGTAAAATATTTAATTTAAAAAGAATTTTTATTGCTATTAGAAAGCACCCGGCCTTTTACGAAAGGTACTTATTACCGTATCCCAAAATGTAATCAGCTCATCTCCGGTATAGGGCGTCGGGGGTAACTGATAATTCATTAACATAATACTAACATAGGGATTCTTATAATCTCCTGCGGTTTCATTTGCAATAAGATCAAATTGATACCGGGGATTATTGTCAAAAGGTTGCAAACCAATTGCTAATAATTCTTCCGCATGAATACCGTTTACTTCCCGTTTTCCTTTCCTGGCTATTCCGCCGCGGTTAGCATGCAAATCCTTTTCAATTTCACCAATACGTTCAAGCAAAGTATTTTCCCCCGTAAGGTCATTAATGATTTCAACGCTGAACGTGAAATGATCATCCTTATTTCCCTGATAGACAAAGGTCATCCTCTCTTTCTCACTGCGACCGCCACTACCGGCAATAAATCCGTCAGGGATGCAGGTTCCCGCTACTGTCGGGATTTCTGTATCTTTTCTGCCGCTGATTCTGGCAAGCAGGCTGTTCATTTTATGCAGAGTTTGATACAACTGATTATATTCCCTTTCAGAAAATCCACCTTTGATAAAATCGTCCCTGTCTGCTTTATACTTATCATCTGACAACTCAGTAAATTTCATTGTTACGGTAAAAGCAACACCATTGCTATACAAATGCGCTTCTAATACCCGGGCATAACCAGGAATACCAGAACTTTCATTTCTATCGAAGATCACACCTTCCATATTACCTTGCAGACGATAGACTTTTTTTAAAAAAGGCATATCTTTCGGATCAACATATTGAGTCGTCTTTAATTCCTGCTCTCTAGCCTCTATCCGATATTCAAATTCAGGTGGATACAAACGTTCCGTTTCTATTTGCGCATCACCAATAAATATCCCATCATGGATAATATTGCCAAATGCTGTGGGGATATCAATCAGATAACGGCCCACACAACGGGTTTGCATATTGGCTAACATTTCAGTTGTCACTTGCTTTTCCTTCTCGGTTAAACTGGGGTGATAAGGGTCAGGGAAATACCACCGCCAGAGTGCATAAATAGCCAACACAGACAATAAAATAAGAAAGATATTTTTCTTATTCAATCTTCACCGCCTGAACCATCTTCACAATTGAACGCAGGGTAAATAACCTGGCTTTATCCTCGTTATATGCCCCTTCATGGTCAGCATCCGTTGCCAACTGGCTGCATAATCTTCTGGTTGGAATACGGCCAGCCTGTTCCGGCACGGTACCATCCCCTTTCTCATTTGGAGGGGCCAGTTTAAAAGTTTTCGCGGCAATATCCTGAAAAGAAGGCCCGACAGAAAATTGAACCATACGTGTTGTGCCAGTTTCCAAATCAAAAGGATCATATAACGGTTGATTAAATGTCATGCCAGAATAATCTTCTGTTTTATTGTAATAATTTTTACTGACTTCTTTCCAAGAGATAACTCCATATGACAAATGTTTCTCACTAGCACCATAAAAGGCATACGTATTGGGGTGGTATTTACCACTCAGCTCTTCAATAAATGGCTTGACTGTTTTCTTCATTAATCGCCAGTAATCATTCCAGCTTTCCTTATCTTTCCATTTATCTTCTTTATCTGGATTTAAAAACCGGGTTTCACATAATCCCCACCATCGGCTCTTTTCCAGATAGATTTCCTGATAAGGGTCGGATTCCGGCAGCTTGTGCATGATTTTACCATCGGCGATATGTAACCAACCTTTACCATACGCCTTTCCCGGCAAGAGCTGTAAAGGGCCAGGAGACTGAGCTAATACTGGGGTCATCTCTGCACCATTACTGCCGATAACCAGCCCAGTTATGCCATCTTCACCGGTTTTCATCCTCTTATAAGTCATGGGTGAACCCGTATCAGGCATAACGCCATGCACGATACCTAAAATTTTATCCCGGCCACCCAACTTTTCTGAATAATAGCGGGCTACCAGCCCTCCCATGGAGTGAGTAACTAAAATAACCTTATTTGCCGCACAACGTTTACCGTAGAGGGCTAAAACTTTATCAACATATTTTGCCAGCTTTTTAGCGGAATCCTCATTAGATTGCAGCCAGTTATAACCCATCACGTGAACCGGATACATAAAACGATAACTGTGTCCAACCTCTTCCTCTGTCAGTGGTTCTTCACCCCACTCAGCCCCCAGATTCTGACCGATCAATTGTTGACGAGCAGTCTTTTTTCCCTGTCCTTCCATGCGATACTCAAACACCAGACGCTCATCATCCAGCACCAGTTGAAGCCAGGGCAAAAAATGACCATAGCTCAGATAGGCCACTTCTCCCCAACCACGTTGGTGACGATCAGGAAGTTTCCTCCCTTCGGCGATGTAATTATTTATTGCACCCGAATCGTAAATATCGGTGTTCTGGGGATCTAACGTTCTTTTCCTATAAGAAGCATCCTTTGATATCCAACCTGCAACACCAAGCTGAGAATTTACCAACCAAACCGGAACACCATCTTTCGATTTTAAATTGCTCCCCATTACCCCCGGCAAGAAAATCACCGGGATCACCTTACTCGCGTATTTCAAACAAACTGCTATCAGGTTTTCTTCCTTTCTGGCATTAGGTAGGTTGTAGTACGGACGACCACATTCATCATATTCAGGATGAAGATAAATTTTATTTTCTTTTTCTTTTTCAATTGGTTTATCCATTATCTACTCCTTATCTTCTATTGCGTTAATGGGATGAGTTGTTTCTGGATAAGGTTATTCTCTTAACGAGTGTCTACAGAAGCCAATATAAATAACATGGAAAACATAACATATCAAAAAAAACCAAACAATATGAAATTTATTTTCAGGAAAGATTTCATTGATTCTTTTAATCTGGATTACCGAAAATTATTATTTCAATAACAGTTCTTCCATTTTATACTTTAATAAATTACAAATGTAATGATGCCCCCCTATTCCATCGACTTTCATTAAATATATTTTCATTTAAATTTCAATACCTTAAATTACACAAATCAATGTAAAAGAGTCAATTTATCTATTCTATCATTGCCATCCCCTCATTCATTTGGCAAGTAATCGGAATATCATTTCCCTTAATAAGAAAGAGAATTAATCTCAATTACGCTATATTTAACTAAACGATACTTAAACAACATCGTCCATAAACCTCATAATCAATGGCATTTTTAGGAATATTCTTAGTGATCTCTTAATGAAGGTTTAATTATAAAAACATGGATCAATGAGGATTAACACGCAGAAAAGAATTACCTATATTCGAAGAAAATCCAGCATTGATGAGAGGATGAGTTGTCAGTCTGACATTACTAATTAATGAATAAAGTAACTTTACGATGTTAAACAAATTCATAAGTAAACGAAACTATTCACCTCGTTAAACAGTCATAATCGCATCTATGATGACCTCAACCAACTACATGAATTACTGAAACGTCAGGATATTGATGGCGTGCAAATTGTTTATAACTGGAAACAATTGGAGAGTGCGCCGGGAAAATATGATTTTTCCGCGATCGAAAAAGATCTGATGCTGCTTAATAAGATCCAAAAGAAGTTGTTTATCCAAATTCAGGATCGCTTTTTTAAGAAGGATGCCCGCTATATCCCATTTTATCTTCAACAGAACTCGAAATATCAAGGCAGTTTAGTTGCGCAGGTTGATAATCCCGGTGAAAATAAAGAGCAGGGTTACGGCTGGGTTGCTATTCACATGTGAATGGAACAACGATCATCAATACATGTCCCGGCTATTTAATTTCGCGTCGAAAAATAAGATCGGCCTGGGTAGCCCCGATATCGTGCCATATCAATCCGCACAGATGAAAAACACCCATCCCTTTTTCAACCGTTACAAAGGCAAGCTGGATTTATGGATTTGGTTGCGATGGCAGTCCAGGAACCAACTTTGACCGACATTAACTCAAAAAACCCAAAACCCTTCACTCAGGAGAAGTTTGCTGATTTCGCTGAAAACGACCTGGGGGCAAACATCATTTTTTGGAACACTACAACGCCATGGCTGAAACAATAAGACAAGGTTGTGGTAAACGCGCCAGAAGGAGAATATCACCAAGAAAGACTGTAGCTATCCCTGAATAGCCTGAAGCCGGGAGAACCCCGGCTTAGAAATCATGTATCACTTATCTCAATGAATACATGGCACTCACATGCAGGATGCTTTGTACTTCGAGCAAGGTTCGAATTAAGCAAAGCGAAATAACAGCGTAGTGCTTACAGCGTGTTAGTCCAAAAGGCGAGGAAACAGTCTATCTTTCCCTACCACCATAAAAAATTATTCCGGGTATAACAAAAAATAATAAATATAAATTTATCATCTGGGTACAGTGAAAACTTTCTATCATCATCTCCGCAAAACAACAACGCGGAGCTTACAATAATCTACTCCGCGTAAAATAAATTTAACTCATATCATTTACTGAATCGATAAAACGATTAAGTACACTTGAATGTGATTTAGACTTATAAATATAACATTGGTTTGCTGCACCCGGTTTTTCAATAGGAACAAAACTTAAAGCATCACCTCCTTCCAATTCATCAGGATGAGAGTCTGTAATGAAAATATAGTCTCTTGAATAAATGAAATTCATGCAGCACCCCATATTATCCATCTGGCGCATATTCACTTTGCCACCACTTTGAATAACTTCTTCTTCCAGATTTTTAATGAAACTGCTTTTATAAAGTACAGGATCACATAACCAAGTATTATTTTTTAGTAATTGCATTACATCACCGCCAGCAATATCCAATAACTCTTTTCGGCAACAAATTCCCAATTCTGGTCCTTTTATTTTACGAATAAGACTAAAACGGTCACTTAGTATCTTTTCTGAGCTCATAATGAGCGTGTTGCCGTCATAATCCACTATTTCTTCAATGTTATCATAACTAAACCGGAATATATTTACTTGGGAGCTATTTCTGTCAGCTGCCTTATATAAATAAATTAGGTGTTTGTTTTTCCCCCAATCGTAATAAATATTAACTATGTTACATATACTACCACTGATATGTTTTTTAGTTATTTCTTTTTCTTGTAAATAAAGATCTTTAAGATCATTATATAATTCTAAACCATCTTTAGTCAGACTCATCCCAAATTTCTCCCTTTTGAAAAGGCGCTTCCCTAATGTTGCTTCGAAGTCTTTGATTGATTTAGCTACTGGAGGAGTTGTACGGTTCATCACTCTTGCCGCTTTACTTAAAGAACCATTTTCCACCACTGCCATGAATGCTTCTAATTTACGAGAAAAAAACATAATTCACCGTTCCTATATAACTTGTGGCTAAAATAATTTCTTTGAAATAGCCTTCACCAAATGACAGCTAAATCAGTTCGATACTGTGAAGGCGTAAATTTTGTACAAAAAAACAAATACTTCTCAAACATATACCACATAAAAAAAGCTTATGTTCAATACATAGGTGGCTCAATAAACTCTATTATTCATGTTTATCATGGTTCAAAAATTAATCTTAACCAATCAACCATTAGAAAATATAAACATTACTAACGAGCTCAATTTTCTATCAAAGATTAGGATAGGGTTCTACATTTTTCAGTAATCAATTTTTGTAACACTAGAGATAAAAACGGTCTAACCTCAGTGTTTTCTCACCATAAATTATTATATTTTTCACAATTAATTATAATATTAGGGGTTCCGTTACTATTTCGTCCTGACCATTGTCAATAGTTACTTTTTAAGATCCATCTGTTATTATTGTTCTTGTGTCTTTTCACTGGATGGCTGTAAAAGATGAAATTTATCTCTTTTAATATTAATGGATTACGTGCCCGCCCCCATCAGTTAGCTGCGATCGTCGAGCAACATCAACCCGATGTTATCGGCCTACAGGAAACAAAAGTTCATGATGAGGCGTTTCCTTTAGAAGAAGTGAGTAAACTTGGCTATCATGTGTTTTATTACGGCCAGAAAGCCCATTACGGCGTTGCTCTGTTAACACGCCAGGCTCCTGTTGCTGTGCGCCGTGGTTTTCCTGGGGACGATGAAGATACCCAGCGCCGTATTATCATGGCAGATATGGAAACCCCACACGGGCTATTGACAGTCATTAATGGCTATTTTCCACAGGGAGAAAGCCGTGACCATCCAGTGAAATTTCCTGCAAAAGAGAAATTTTATCAGGACCTGCAAAGCTATCTGGAACAAAATTTATCACCTCAATCGCAAGTGCTTATCATGGGGGATATGAATATCAGTCCGACGGATCTGGATATCGGCATTGGTGAGAACAACCAAAAACGCTGGTTAAAAACAGGTAAATGTTCTTTCCTGCCAGAAGAGAGAGATTGGATGGATCGCCTGAAAAGTTGGGGTTTGGTTGATACATTCAGGAATCTGAATCCTGAATGTAACGACCAATTTTCTTGGTTTGATTATCGATCAAAAGGGTTTGATGATAATCGCGGGCTACGCATAGATTTACTTCTTGCTAGTCAACCCTTGGTGGAGCGCTGTATTGCGACAGGTATCGATTATAAAATCCGTGAAATGGAAAAACCGTCAGATCATGCGCCTGTCTGGGTAGAATTTGAAATGTGATATTCTGTTAACGCCGGATATCAACCATTTTTTTAAAATAACGTAGCACTGCGCCCTACGGCGCAGCTGCTTTAGCGTTTTTTGTCGATTTTGTTTTTTTCCCTTTTTTCTCTTTAACCGGAACCGGGGGCAAATCACGAAAAGCTTTTAAATTACGGTTCTGTTTAGCCTGCCAAATTAATTGCTGCAATGTCTCCTCAAGTGGCCCCATGAAATCTTGATAACGGAACTGTTTTTCGCTGATTTGCGTTAATCGGGACTCCCAGTGGGCTGTCATATCCGGTAAAGCGGCCATATCAGGCAATACATGAATAAGCGCCCTACCCGCAGGCGTTGCATGAATATGACGCCCTTTTTTATAAAGAAACTCCCGTTTAAACAACAGTTCGATAATGCCGGCTCGTGTTGCTTCAGTTCCCAGCCCATCCGTTGCACGAAGGACTTTCTTCAATTCCTTATCCTGCACAAAACGGGCAATTCCCGTCATAGCAGAGAGGATAGTTGCATCCGTAAATGGCTTTGGCGGTTGAGTTTGCCGTTCTATCACTTCTCCTCTTTCACACAATAATTCATCACCCTTAGCAACAACCGGTAATGGTGTTCCGTCATTTTCTTCATCACGCTCTTTATTACCAAGCAATGTTCTCCAACCTGCCTCAGCCAGAAAACGCGCTTTAGCAATAAATTTGCCACCGGCAATTTCCAATTCAATAATACATTTACGGAATATGGCATCTGGGAAAAATTGCATCAAATATTGTCTGGCAATCAAACCATAAATATTATCCTCGTTGTCTGTCAGATTTATATGGTTACTTCGTGCCGTAGGAATAATCGCATGGTGGGCATCAACCTTTTTATCATCCCAGCAACGATTCTTCCTGTCTGTTTCCAGTAATGCTTGTGGCAACAGATTTGTTGTATGAACAGATACTGCATTAAGCACCGCATGGCGCCCGGCAAAGTGCTCTTCAGGCAAATAACGGCAATCAGAACGGGGATAAGTAATCAGCTTATGCGTTTCATACAATCGCTGGCAAATATCCAACACTTGCTGTGCATTCAGACCAAAACGTTTAGCAGCTTCAATCTGTAACGAAGATAATGAAAACGGCAAAGGAGCAACCTCAGATTCCCGTTTATCCTGATAGGATGTCACATAGGCCGGCTGGCCGGTGATTCTGGCAACAACATGTTCAGCCAAAGGCCGATGTATCAATCGCCCTTCTTCATCCAGAAAATCAATACAAGATTCACTTGGCTGCCAGAGCGCGGTAAAACGCTCATCCTTTGGCGTCACAATATGCGCTTTCACCTCAAAGAAATCTTTTGGTACGAAATGCTCAATCTCTTCATCCCGGCGAACCACTAACCCCAGCACAGGCGTCTGAACCCGCCCGACAGATAATACGCCCTGATACCCCGCATTGCGTCCAAGCAAGGTATAAGCCCGGGTCATGTTAATGCCATACAACCAATCAGCCCTGGCTCTGGCGAGAGCAGAAACACATAGCGGGATAAAATCCCGGTTATCTCTTAATCTGTCAATAGCTCTGGTAACCGCTTGTGGATTTAGATCACTTATCAAGCAACGGCGAACATTTTTTCGCTTTTCACCATCCAATTTCAAAAAATCCAGAACCTCATCCACCAGCAGCTGCCCTTCACGATCCGGGTCGCCCGCATGTACCACTTCATCTGCTTTTTCCAGCAACTCCCGGATGACGTTGAGCTGTTTCGCCACAGAAGATCGCGGTTTTAACTGCCATTTCTCCGGAATAATAGGAAGATCAACCAGTGACCAACGGGCAAAACGACTGTCATAAGCATCAGGTTCCGCCTGCTCCAATAAGTGCCCAATACACCAGGTCACAAACTGGTTATTTCCACAAGCAATAAAGCCATCACCACGGCGATGCGGTTTCGGTAAAACATCAGCAATCGCCCTGGCTAGGCTTGGTTTTTCTGCAATAAAAAGCCGCATGGATATTATTCATTAACCTCAATCAGCACTCTGCCTGACTGTTGCTCAGACAACTCACCCATTGCTGTCAGTTCAATGCCATGACATCGTGCAATCATTTTCACTTCATCTGCCGCTTCTGGAAGAACGGCCAGCAACAGGCCGCCTGATGTTTGCGGATCACATAACAGGTTACGCTGAAGCGCTGTCATTTCACCAATAAGATGACCATAACTGTCAAAATTACGCCCAGTGCCCCCCGGAACACACCCTTTTTCAATATAAGATTCCACTTCCGGCAGTTTAGGAATTTTTGCAAAATGGATAGTTGCCCGGACACCCGATCCTTGACAAATTTCACTCAAATGCCCTAACAGACCAAACCCGGTCACATCAGTCATTGCTGTAACACCCGCAACTTCGGCAAGATCAGCCCCCAGTTTATTTAGGCGACACATGGTTGCTGTCGCGACGCCCTGATGCTCAGGCAACAACAGGCTTTTTTTCTCCGCCGTGGTCAATACCCCAATGCCAAGCGGCTTTGTCAGAAATAGCTGGCTACCGGCTTTCGCTGCACTGTTCCGTTTCACCCGGTCAATATTAACGATACCGGTTACAGCCAGACCAAAAATAGGCTCAGGCGCATCAATAGAATGTCCTCCCGCCAGTGAAATTCCTGCATCTTTACAAACAACCCGGCCACCTTCAATCACCTTGCGGGCAATTTCCGGCGCCAGTTTATCCATCGGCCATCCCAGAATCGCTATCGCCATAATGGGCTTACCGCCCATGGCATAAATATCGCTGATAGCATTTGTCGCGGCAATCCGTCCAAAATCAAACGGATCATCAACGATCGGCATAAAGAAATCGGTCGTACTGATAATGCCCGTACCATTGCCAATATCATAAACCGCCGCATCATCACGCGTTTCATTACCCACCAGTAAGTGAGGATCAAGAAATTTTTCCTGTTCACTATGCAGAATGGTTTCCAAAACTTTCGGTGAAATTTTACAGCCGCACCCAGCACCGTGACTGTACTGGGTAAGGCGAACTTCTGTTGGCATAACAGACTCCGGTCAGAAGTAGCTGACAAAATTAGTCATATCCGGCGTGGCAACGTTGCCCGGCGCTTTCAAAACAGGCGTTCCAAGGTAGAGAAAACCTACTACCTTGTCATGCTCATTACAACCCAGACCAGTACGCACCGTATCATCATCAGTCCATGAGCCAGTACGCCAGATACCACCAAACCCTTGCGCCACTGCCGCCATTTGCATCGCGTGCACCGCGCAACCGGCAGAAACCACCTGTTCCCATTCCGGTATCTTGGAATTCTCCATCACCTTTGCCAGAACAGCGATAATTAATGGTGCACGATAAGGCGCACTTTTGGCTTTTTCTTCCGCTTCAACCCCCAGATTACTGTCAACGGCAGCCTGGTGAAGTAATTGTCTAAACCGATCAATCCCCTCATCCTGCATGACAATAAAGTGCCACGGCCGTAATGCGCCATGATCAGGCGCTCTCATTCCCGCGGCCAGAATATTCTGTAACGCTTCATCTTGAGGCGCCGGTGTTGTCAAACGTGATACTGAACGTCGGTTCAACAAGAGTTCTAATGCTTTCATATTTTTTCTCCTGAATAAGCTATTTTGTTATAAGCTAACATTTTCTGTTTATTTGTTAACGAATAAAAGCCCAAAAGCGGCCTTTTCGGACAATTTGACACTATTTGAAGCTGACATTTATATGTCTGGTCATTAGGATAGCCCTACTTGATCCTATCTTTGGAGATGATATGCGTATTTTATGGAAGTGGGTCGCAAGATTATTTAAATGGAGTTGGCGACTGCTGAATTTTGTTCGGGAAGTCATTTCAAACCTGATTTTTATCCTGCTTATCCTGGTGATTGTTGGCGGCTTTATGCTTTATCAACAGCCCAATAAAACGGTGGATAGTTATCGGGGAGCATTGTATGTCAATCTCACCGGTGTTGTTGTGGATCAGGTTTCCAGCCGTAACCCATTGAATCAATTGGGACGTGAACTGTTTGGTTCATCTGGCAATAAATTACAAGAAAATTCTCTGTTTGATATTGTTGATACTATTCGCCTGGCAAAAACCGATAACAAAATCACCGGTCTGGTGCTGAAACTTGACGATTTCATCGGCGCTGACCAGCCATCGATGCAGTATATCGGTAAAGCGATTAATGAGTTTAAAACCTCAGGCAAACCCGTTTACGCTATCAGTGATAACTACAACCAACCGCAATATTATCTGGCCACTTTTGCCGATAAAATTTATCTGTCGCCACAAGGTGCGGTTGGTCTTTATGGCTATTCAACGAATAACCTCTATTACAAATCCCTGCTGGATTCACTGAAAGTCACCACACATATTTTCCGGGTCGGGACGTATAAATCAGCCGTAGAGCCGGTTATGCGCGATGATATGTCTCCGGCTGCACGGGAAGCTGACAGCCGTTGGATCAACGGTCTTTGGCACAACTACCTCAATACTATCGCCGCTAACCGCAAACTTTCTGTTCATCAGGTATTCCCAGGCGCGGATGAGATGATTGCCGGTCTGCGTACTGTCGGCGGCGACAATGCCCAATATGCACTTAAACGCAAACTGGTCGATTATGTCGCTCCACGCAATATCATTGAAAGTGAAATGACAAAAGCTTTTGGCTGGGATGAGAAAAACCGACATTTCAATGCCATCAGTATTTATGATTACGCGCCACAATTGCTGGCAAATAAATCATCATCCAAGGGCAATATTGCCGTTATCATAGCGCAAGGCGCGATCGTTGATGGTCAACAGGTTCCAGGAATGGTTGGCGGTGATACAACCGCCGCTCAGATCCGTCAAGCGCGTTTGGATAATAATATCAAAGCCGTTATTCTGCGGGTAAACAGTCCTGGCGGCAGCGTTAGCGCTTCCGATGTTATCCGCACTGAGCTGGCCGCTCTGCGTGCAGCGAATAAGCCGGTCGTTGTTTCTATGGGTGGAATGGCTGCATCCGGTGGTTACTGGATCTCCACCCCCGCAAATTACATCATTGCAAACCAAAGTACGTTGACCGGTTCTATTGGTATCTTCGGTGTCATTACCACTTATGAAAACAGTCTGGATCATATTGGTATCCACACTGACGGCGTTTCCACGACACCACTGGCGGGTATTTCTATCACTAAAGGGCTCAGTAAAGAGTTCTCAGAGCTAATGCAGCTTAATATTGAGAGCGGCTATAAGAACTTTATTGGCCTTGTTGCTGACTCACGCAATAAGACATCAGAAGAGGTCGATAACATTGCTCAGGGCCATGTGTGGATTGGTAATGACGCTAAAACCAATGGATTGGTCGACCAATTAGGTGATTTCGACGACGCGGTTGTCAAAGCGGCTGAATTGGCAAAACTGGATAATCCAGAACTTGATTGGATGCAGCCGGAAATGTCATTCAGTGAGTTGCTGATGAACCAGCTGACGGCAACCACTCAAGCTATCGTACCGGAAGCTCTTCAGGCATGGCTGCCTGCGCCACTGACACAGGTCGCTCAGGCAGTAAAACAGCAAGCTGAGTTCTATCGCCATTTGAATGATCCACAAAATCGTTATGCGTTCTGTTTAAACTGCGGAGATATTCGCTAAAAAACCATCATAATGCATGATATTAGCAAAAACATGCCGTTAGAATTCCTCGGTATGATCCTGGCGATAACTTAATTAATGACGTTTTTAGCCTGACAGATACCCTGTCAGGCTTTTTTTATTTTGTAATACTCCTATAATTCAGCTGATCTTTTTACGAGGCACAGTCATGCAGAAGAAATCTATTTATGTCGTCTATACGGGCGGAACAATTGGGATGCAACGCTCATCTCAGGGATATATTCCCGTTTCCGGGCATTTACAGCGCCAACTCACCAAAATGCCCGAATTCCACCGGTCTGAAATGCCGACATTCACCATCCGTGAACATCAACCACTGATTGATTCTTCTGATATGACGCCAGAAGACTGGCAACTTATCGCTGACGATATCCGGCAAAATTACGATGATTATGATGGTTTCGTGATCCTGCATGGCACGGACACGATGGCATTTACCGCATCCGCTCTCTCTTTTATGTTTGAGAATCTGGGTAAGCCAGTGATTGTGACAGGATCACAAATTCCACTAGAAGCACTGCGTTCTGACGGGCAGACAAACTTGCTGAATGCGCTTTATCTTGCCGCTAACTATCCCGTTAACGAGGTCAGCCTGTTTTTCAATAATAAATTGTTCCGTGGGAACCGGACAGTCAAAGCACATGCAGACGGTTTCGATGCTTTTGCCTCACCAAACTGTTCCCCATTGATGGAAGCGGGTATTAACATCAAAACCTTCAATGCATGTCCGGCCCCTGCCAGCCATGGCGAATTTATCACTCATCAGATCACCCCTCAGCCCATTGGCGTGATAACTATTTACCCCGGCCTTTCCAGTCAGGTTGTGAATAATATTTTAATGCAACCGGTTAAAACCTTAATCCTGCGCTCATATGGCGTCGGCAACGCGCCACAGCATCCTGAATTATTGAAAGAGCTAAAACAGGCGACAGAGAGAGGGATTGTGGTTGTCAATCTGACTCAGTGCATTTCTGGCAGGGTAAACATGGAAGGCTACGCAACCGGTCATGCTTTGGCTGAATCCGGTGTTATCAGTGGCTACGATATGACCTTTGAAGCAACGTTAACTAAGTTGCACTATTTACTCAGTCAACCCTATAGCAGTGAAAAAATTCGTTATTTAATGCAACAAAATTTACGTGGTGAATTAAGTTATGCCGACAAATAATCTGGGAAAGAGATGAAAACAGCCCTATTACTTATTGATCTACAGAACGATTTCTGTACCGGCGGTGCGTTAGCCGTAAAAGAGAGCGAGCACGTCATTGATGTTGCAAATCAGGCAATTGATATCTGTCTGAAACACAATATCAGCATTATTGCCACCCAAGACTGGCACCCTGCTGAACATATGAGCTTTGCAGTAAACTCCGGTCAGAAGATCGGGGATATCGGTATATTGAACGGTATTCCGCAAGTATGGTGGCCGGAACACTGTGTTCAGGGGCAACATGGCGCTGATTTCCATCCACAACTGAACAAGCAGGCCATTATTGAGGTTTTCTACAAAGGCGAAAATCCACAGATCGACAGCTACAGCGCTTTCTTTGATAACGGCCATCAGAGTAAAACCCGGCTTGACGATTGGCTGCAAACAGAGCAAATTGAACGCCTGTTTATTATTGGTATTGCCACTGATTATTGTGTGAAGTTTACCGCGCTGGATGCGCTGGCATTAGGTTATGAAACCTGGGTAATCACTGATGGTTGTCGGGGAGTTAACCTCAGTCCAGGTGATAGCCAATCCGCATTCAAAGAGATAAAAACACAAGGCGCGATCCTGATAGAGCTTGCCCAGTTAGAAAGCGCCCTTTTCTGATACCCATCAAGGCCAGGCTGAGTTCAACAAACTCAGCCTTTTCATAGCCATCTTGCGAAGATTATGGCTTAAATGTTGCCACCATTTCAGACTGAAAGGCCGCTTTCAGTTCTTGTTTACTCTTCATCACCAACTGACCATCAGTACCGATTGTCATATGCTCAGGTTCATGGTTATGCCTTGCTTGCCATAACATAATCATTTGCAGGCTATTCTCTTTCTGCTCTACAGTTAAAGGCTCACCATCCTGCCATTTACCCAGTTCGACTGCCTGAACCAGGCGTTGATATATCTCTGGTGTCATTACTGATAACAGATCATCCAGTTCCATTGATATTTCCTCATTATTTTCCAGAATTAGCTGAAACGATTTTTCTTACATAAATTAACGGCGATGCCGGCAATGATAAAAGTGTCTAACCGGCTGTTTTATCACCTGTATTTTCATCAGTGAAACTTAACGCAGCCGAGTTGATACAAAAACGTTCTCCTGTTGGTTTCGGACCATCAGGGAACACATGCCCCAAATGAGCGTCACAATGGCGGCAACGAACTTCAATACGCTGCATATTATGATTATTATCATCAAGATACAGCACCGCATCATCACTGACAGGCTGGTAAAAACTCGGCCAACCGCAGCCTGAATCAAATTTAGTATTGGACATAAATAACGGCTGCCCACAGCACAGACAATGATACACGCCACTTTTTTTATTATGTAGCAATTTCCCCGAAAATGGCGGTTCCGTCCCGGCATTCTGGGTAACATGACGCTGAATATCAGTAAGCTCTGTATAAAGGGAAACATCAGGATTCTTAGCCATAACGACCACCTTAATAAGACTCATGTTTTCAATAAAATCAAATGATAATAACAAAAGATTAACATTACATCAGTGGAATCTATTTTAAGCGGTTAACTAAAGATGTTTATCCTACTATTTGTGATGTGACTCGCATATCTAACCGATTAACTTTCAATATCTGTCGGTGCCCCGATAATGATGGGCGGATCGATTGCTGGTACCGTATAGCAAGCGTCTGAATGGTGTACTCAAAGTCGATGTTTTTCGACTATTGACACGATTCCGCTTGACGGCTGGCAAGGTTTTGGTAACTTTAGTAATAATTTTTAATTCACTAAAAAATAGCTGGTGGAACACTATGACTATCAAAGTAGGTATCAACGGTTTTGGTCGTATTGGCCGTATTGTTTTCCGTGCTGCACAAGAACGTTCAGACATCGAAATCGTCGCAATCAACGATTTGCTGGACGCCGAATACATGGCTTACATGCTGAAATACGATTCAACTCACGGTCGCTTCAATGGAACGGTTGAAGTAAAAGACGGCCATCTGGTTGTTAACGGTAAAACTATCCGTGTTACAGCAGAAAGAGATCCCGCTAACCTGAAATGGGATGAAGTGAGCGTTGATGTTGTTGCAGAAGCAACAGGTATCTTCCTGACTGATGAAACTGCACGTAAGCACATTACCGCGGGTGCGAAAAAAGTGGTTCTGACCGGCCCGTCCAAAGATGACACACCGATGTTTGTTATGGGGGTTAACCACAAAGCTTACGCAGGCCAGGACATCGTTTCCAATGCCTCTTGCACCACTAACTGTCTGGCGCCGCTGGCTAAAGTTATCAATGATAAATTCGGCATCGTTGAAGGCCTGATGACCACTGTTCACGCAACCACTGCGACGCAGAAAACAGTGGATGGCCCTTCTGCGAAAGATTGGCGTGGTGGTCGTGGCGCCGCTCAGAATATCATCCCATCTTCTACCGGTGCAGCGAAAGCAGTAGGTAAAGTTATCCCTGAACTGAACGGTAAACTGACCGGTATGGCTTTCCGTGTTCCTACTCCTAACGTCTCTGTTGTTGATCTGACTGTACGTCTGGAAAAACCAGCGACTTATCAGCAAATCTGTGATGCCATCAAAGACGCCGCTGAAGGTGAACTGCAAGGCGTTCTGGGTTACACCGAAGATGACGTGGTGTCTAACGATTTCAACGGCGAAAAACTGACTTCTGTATTTGATGCAAAAGCCGGTATCGCTCTGAATGACAACTTTGTGAAGCTGGTTTCCTGGTATGATAACGAAACAGGTTATTCTAATAAAGTTCTGGATCTGATCACTCACATCTCTAAATAACTGAGTCATCACCTTGCCTGAAAAGAGCTGCCTTTCTGGCGGCTCTTTTGTTTTAATCTGTTTACAACATGCGTTATTCTTGGGCCATGCCCAGCGCACATTTCGGTTGTCATTCGTTGCCGGAAAGACCATCCGTAAATATCTTAAAAAAAACCACAAAAAAGACTGAATACAATCCGGTGAATTCAGTCTCTATCCGGTATTATCGTTTCGGGTAATTAAAAACTATATGTAATACCTGTCCAGACAATACTTGAATATGATTTATTAACCATTGGGCTATCTTTAATTTCAGACGGTAGCCATTCAACACGCCCCATCATAAATACAGACCATGTCTGGTTAAATTCATAATTGGCAGATAATTCCAGGTAGGGAGTCCAACTATCACCTGGCGTATATTTTTCCAACCCGCTACGATGTGATTCACGCTCTTTAATACCATATTCGTAACGATTTTGTTTTTTACTATTCCAGACCACACCTAATCCTGGTTGTAATGACAAACTCCCTATTTCAAAGTCATATAAATAAGCCAGGTCAACCGTGATCCCTTTACTGTTACTTAAAGTATCCGCCGCAAAAGAACTGCGTAACGTTCCCCAATCTTCAATATGACGATAACTAAAACCGCCCATCATGGTATCGCGACGTTTATCCAGCTTTTTCAGCTGCTTATCTTCATTGTCTTTTGGGCTGAAACTTTGAGGATAATAATACACATCCAAAGATAATTTATCTTTCGGTTCGTTCCACAAATAATACCCAGCAGCTAAAGTATGAAAATAGAAATTGTCAGTTTCATAATTAACCATTGGAACAGGTGACACTTTATCTTTACTCTTTACTCCCTTATAAGGTGGTGACTGAGCCAGAACAGATACGCCAACTGACCACTGCCCTGCATAAGCTACCGATGAAGAAAAACAAAAAGTGATGGCTGCCGCTAGAACTTTTGCTTTGTTGATCATTATTAACTATTTCCTATAAAACAATTATGCGATTGGCTATTATCAAGTGTAAGTGTAAAAGATCATCTCCCTTATTTCCAAGAATAACATAGTATTTTTGTCCAAAAAGCACTATATGTCTAAATTATGCTTAATTTTCTTAACGAAAACATACAGATTATATGTGAAAAACAAATATATTAATTTAGAGAAATCGATAACTTATTTTCTGAATAATACCAGCAATAAATTATTATTTATCATTCTCTCAATCAGAGCAAAACCGTCCTATCTGGTATTTAATGACATAGAGATACCGGGACCCGATCCGCCAGTGCACACAACAATTCATAACCAATCGTTCCAGGGATCTCTGCCACATCATCCACCGGCAGGTTTTGCCCCCACAATTCGACAGGGCTGCCAATTTGGGCTTGCGGGCAAGGTGTCAAATCCACTGACAGCATGTCCATTGATACTGCTCCTAACACCTGAGTTCTGACGCCATCGACAATAACCGGGGTTCCTGTCATTGCTTTACGGGGGTAGCCATCAGCATAACCACAGGCAACAGTACCGACTCGAATAGGGCCTGATGCGGTATATTTACCGCCATAACCGATTTTTTCTCCAGCCTTGAGATGCTGAATGGCAATAATCTCACTTTGCAGACTCATCACGGCTTGCAACCCAATATCCGCAATATCTTTCCACTTTCCACTCGGAGAAGCACCATAAAGCACAATACCGGGACGTACCCAATCCCGATGAGTTTGCGGATACCACAGAGACGCGGCTGAATTAGCCAAACATTGAGCAATATCCAAACCCTGACTGACTGAATTAATAATGTTAAGTTGTTCCGTAACGCCAATTTCTTTATTATCTGCATTCGCAAAATGCGACATCAACGTGATTTGCCCAATTTGCCGGATCCCCCTTGCCAGCGATAAAACCTCTCTATATTGATCCGCAGGAAAGCCCAACCGATTCATGCCGCTGTTTAGTTTTAGATAAATATCGATTGGCCTATTCAAACTAGCCATCTCGATTGCTTTAAGTTGCCAATGACTGTGTACTACCGTTGTCAACTGATACTGATCAATTATCGACAAATCTTCAGGTTTGAAAAACCCCTCCAACAGCAAGATCGGCCGCTGCCAACCCTGCTCCCGCAATAAAATGGCCTCATTAAACTCAAGTAAAGCAAATCCATCTGTCTGATCGAGATACCGCCATAGACAACGCAGGCCATGCCCATAAGCATTTGCTTTAACTACAGACCAGATTTTGCTATTACCGACCCTATTACGAATAATCGCCAGGTTATTTTTCAACGCATCAAGATGGATCGTTGCCGAAATCGGACGTGGCATATCAGCCCCTCAGTTCAGTGTGCAATTGATGGCCCCATGACCCTAATTTCGTATTAAAACCATTAACATAACGGAATACTGATAAATCATCAGAAGCAATGGAAGTCTTCTTGCCTGAAATAAGATCAGCCAGTAACTGACTGGAACCACATGCCATTGTCCATCCTAACGTGCCATGTCCTGTATTGAGGTAGAGATTGTTATAGTCAGTCGGACCAACAATTGGAGTACCGTCTGGTGTCATTGGCCGTAAGCCTGTCCAGAAATTAGCCTGAGCAATATCGCCCCCTCCCGGATAGAGATCCTGCACCACCATTTTTAATGTTTCACAACGTGCTTTAAGCACATTCAAATTGAAGCCCACAACTTCTGCCATGCCGCCAACACGAATACGATTGTCAAACCGGGTGATCGCAATTTTGTATGTTTCATCCAACGCAGTCGAGACCGGAGCCCGTTCTGCGTCTACGATAGGCATAGTTAATGAATAACCTTTCAGTGGATATACCGGGATTTTGACAAGACCCTTCAACAGTTCAGTGGAATAGGCGCCCATCGCAACAACATAGCTGTCTGCCGTCATGACGCCATCTTCACACTGGACACCCGTAATACGATGCTCCTCTACCAGCAACTGTTTGACCTGTTTATTAAACAAAAACGTAACCCCAGCCGTTTCTGCTATTTTTGCCAATTCTTTGGTAAAAAGCTGACAATCACCCGTTTCATCGTTCGGTAATTGTAAGCCTCCCGTCAGTTTATGAGCGACATGGGCCAGTGCCGGTTCGACTGTCGCCAGTTTATCTGCCGTTAACAGGTTGTAAGGCACACCTTCTTGCTCAAGAACCGCGATGTCATTCATCGCATTATCAAACTGCTTATTGGTGCGGAATAATTGAAGTGTGCCCCCCTGACGACCTTCGTATTGAATACCGGTATCTGCCCTTAACTGTTTGATACAATCGCGGCTGTACTCTGCCAGCCGTACCATCCGGCTTTTATTGATTGCATAGTGGCTTGCATCACAATTGCGCAACATCTGCCACATCCAGCGTAACTGAAACAACGAACCATCAGGGCGGATAGACAGCGGAGCATGACGTTGAAACATCCATTTAATGGCTTTCAGTGGGATACCTGGCGCTCCCCACGGCGTTGCGTATCCTGGCGAGATCTGACCGGCATTCGCCGCGCTGGTTTCCTGCGCAGCACTTCCCTGACGGTCAATAACGGTTACTTCATGACCTTGCTGTACCAAATACCAGGCACTGGTTACACCAATAACGCCACTACCTAAAACAAGGATTTTCATCATGGTCCCCTGATGATTAAAAATTTAGCCAAGCATAATATGCTGCCTAAAAAAAACCAATATAGGACAATCATCGGTAACGTCAATAATCTACATTTATGATTTAGATCACAATAATATTACATTTATGCAACAAGGATGTTTGTTGCTTATACACAAGCAATTTACAAAGACTGATACTAAGATGATGAAATTAAAATAAAAATCAAGATTTATATCGCATGCTAATTATTGAATATCTAGTAATTATTCTTATTTTTTCAGCGAAAATGATGAATCAATTAAACAACCACAAGATACCAATAACCATCAATTAATCGAAATAAAAATTCAATAAAAACCCATAAATTCAGAATAGTATTCTGAATTTATATATTGATGATTGACTTGAGATAAGGGGAAAAAAGAAACAAAATTCCCGGGGCAGCGTATTCTGCCCCGGGTCAGTTCAAAATAGTTTTGATTTGAAACTAATGAATTGGATTAAGACTTGGCATTAAGTAAAAATACTAACGAGATATCAACGACAAACTTCAGCTAAATCACTTGGCATCGTACTTTGCATACTGTGCCAAATGATACCGCTCTCTTTACCATAATTACGTACACACTCCATGACCTTATCATAGGATTTATCCTGGCATAATACCGCCAGTTGCTGATAAAAGTTCAATGCCAATTTGCGGGCCTCAGGATTAGAGAAGTAATAACGTCCTACACGGGTATACAGCCCTTTCAACCCATTGATAATAAGGCCGTAAATTGGATTGTCTGAAGCAAAAGCCAAACCACGGAAAATATCATAATCCAGAGCGCTGAAAGACTCTGAGTTATCTTCCACATTCTCTTTTTTTGCCAACACTTCCAATGACTGACTTGGATTATGCCTAAAAGCTGTGCGAATAAATATTGCGGCAATATTCGTTCTCACTGCCAGTAGATTATCAATTAACTCAGGAACGCGATCGTGATCAAGACGAGCCAGTGTTTCTAAAATATTAAGACCGGATGTTTCCCAAAAGTTATTCACTTTTGTTGGCTTGCCATGCTGAATAGTTAACCAACCATCGCGTGCCAAACGCTGCAATACCTCACGCAGGGTAGTCCTTGTTACACCAATCAACTCAGATAATTCACGTTCTGCCGGAAGAATAGAGCCAGGAGGAAAACGACCGTTCCATATACTCTCAATAATATACTCTTCCGCAAAACCTGCGGGACTTTGAGCCTTAATGACCATATTTTTGTTATTCCAACGTGAATTTTTCAACTAATAATAGATGAAATTATATCAGAATGCGCCCCTCCAATATAGCGGTCTAGTCTAGAAACCACAAAAACGGTCACGAAAAAAGCACACAAATTGTTTAACTGTGCCTCATCTCCCTTAAAATATTTTGTATTAAAGCGTACTATTGTTTAGAGAACACAACTTTACGAATTTAGAGGAATTTTAATTATCATGGAAACCAATATCCGGAAAGCGGCGATAAAAAACTTTCTCGGTAACTCACCGAATTGGTATAAGTTGGCTATCATCGCTTTTCTTATCATCAACCCACTTGTATTCTTCATCATCAACCCATTTGTTGCCGGCTGGCTGCTGGTTGTCGAATTTATCTTTACTTTGGCAATGGCGCTTAAATGCTACCCGTTACAACCCGGTGGCCTGTTAGCCATTGAAGCGGTCATCATCGGTATGACCTCACCTCAACAAATTGGTCATGAAATTGCTAATAACCTGGAAGTTGTTCTGCTGCTGATATTTATGGTCGCAGGGATTTACTTCATGAAGCAGTTATTATTATTTGCGTTCACTAAACTTCTTCTATCCATAAAATCCAAACGGATGCTTGCCCTGGCATTTTGTTTAGCCAGTGCATTCCTCTCAGCATTTCTTGATGCCCTGACGGTTATCGCGGTAGTTATTAGTGTTTCCCTTGGCTTCTATTCTATCTATAACAATTTTATCTCTGATCAGCATGATGCATTGAAGCCGAATAGCGATCGTCATATTGATGCAGAGAAAAGGAAACAAACGCTCGCACAGTTTCGTGCTTTTTTACGTAGCCTGATGATGCATGCAGGTTTAGGGACTGCGCTCGGTGGTGTGATGACCATGGTGGGAGAACCCCAAAATCTGATTATCGCCAAAAGTGTTGGCTGGGATTTCGTCACCTTCTTTATTCGCATGGCTCCGGTTACCTTGCCTGTTTTTATCTGTGGACTGCTGGTCTGTTTTCTGGTCGAGCACTTTAAGTTATTCGGTTATGGTGCAGAATTGCCGGAACGCGTCCGGCAAGTGCTGGAAAATTATGATAAAAAAGCCAGCGTAAAACGAACCCGCCAGGAAAAAGCGCAGCTTATTGCTCAGGCACTGATTGGCCTATGGCTAATTGTCGCTCTGGCATTTCATTTGGCAGAGGTTGGTCTGATCGGTCTGTCAGTTATCATTCTGACCACCTCTTTTTGCGGTATCACGGAAGAACATGCGCTAGGCAAAGCGTTTGAAGAGGCATTGCCATTCACGGCATTATTAACGGTTTTCTTTTCCGTTGTTGCAGTGATAGTTGACCAACAACTGTTTACGCCATTTATTCAGTTCGTCTTGCAGGCTTCAGAAACTTCTCAGCTTTCTCTGTTTTATCTGTTTAATGGCCTGCTCTCAGCCGTGTCAGATAACGTATTTGTTGGTACGGTTTATATCAATGAAGCCAAGGCTGCTATGCAAGAAGGGCTGATTTCACATCAACAATATGAATACCTGGCGGTTGCCATTAATACCGGTACGAACCTGCCTTCTGTTGCGACACCTAACGGACAAGCTGCATTCCTGTTCCTGCTGACCTCAACGTTATCACCCTTAATCCGTCTGTCTTATGGCCGAATGGTCATGATGGCATTGCCCTATACCATCGTGATGACGCTGGCTGGTTTGCTATGTGTGGAATTTCTGTTAGTTCCGATGACCGACATCATGGTTCATTGGGGTTTAATCGCGTTGCCATAACCGGCAACAAATTTATTTCATAACGTTATTACCCATGCCGGATTGAGCGCTAATTATGTTCAATCCGGCTTTATTTTTTACCCGAAAAAACAAATTTACTTTAATTAACTTTTTTTGTTGCATTTTAGGCGGCAAAATAGGCGTTCAATTATTTATCTTATTTGCATGGAAAAAAGGACATGATGCGATTTTTAACCCACTGTTCTCAAGGACGAAACGCATGGCTGTTAATGGCTTTAACTGCCTTAATACTGGAAGGTTCAGCCTTATATTTTCAGCACGTGATGAAATTACAGCCCTGTGTGATGTGTATTTATGAGCGGGTTGCTCTGTTTGGTGTGTTCGGTGCTGGATTACTGGGCGCAATCGCGCCAAAAACGCCGTTACGTTGGTTGGCTATTATTTTGTGGATCTACAGTGCCTGGCGTGGCCTGCAATTGGCATGGGAACATACTATAATCCAATTATATCCTTCCCCATTTAATACTTGTGATTTTTTTGTAAACTTTCCTTCATGGTTAGCATTAGATAAATGGCTCCCTTCGGTGTTTGAAGCCTCCGGTGACTGTTCAGCAAGACAATGGCAATTTCTGTCATTAGAGATGCCACAATGGTTAGTTGGTATTTTTGCCGCTTATCTGGTTGTTGCTGTATTGGTGTTGATCAGCCAATTTTTTGATCGTAAATAATTGCCAATTCAGACGCTAAAACAGTTGGCTGGTGAATCAAATATACTCGCAGAATCATGCCTAAGGTATCTACCACAGTGATCCCAACGGCATGTTCCTGCTCAAACAGACAGTTGCCTGATTTCTACTTTAAATTGGTGCGCAAGAACCTTGCAATAACGCCCTTTCATCACAACGTTTGCCATTCACCAACTGACACACCGGTGTTTGTGTACCATTTAATTGTACGGCTAATGCAGGTGTACCACCTGCATAAATACAAGTTGCTCTGGCATCAATTCCAAGACCAATTTCTGGCTGAGAATATTGTATCGCCTGATATTGGACAAATGTTTTCCCTGTTTGACGACTACAGCCAGCCAATAAAGCAAAATTAAAGAGCAGTGCTCCTAATAAAACTTTATTGAATCCCTTCTTATCGTCGATATTTAACATATCTCTTCTCCGAAAAACAATTCAGGGAAAACCATGCAGCATCATTAATTAATGTGCACTGCTGTCAGAAAGCAAATTTATTACCATAACGCCCGCAATAATAAGCGCCATACCTAACATAGCCGCCCAATCCAACTTCTGCTGATATAAAAATATCGCCGCAACAGAAACCAGCACAATACCAAGGCCAGACCATATCGCGTAGGCAACGCCCAATGGCACAACTTTAACTACATGAGATAATGCCCAAAAAGCAATGCCATATCCAACAATGACCAGTATAGAAGGGAATAATTTACTAAACCCATCGGAAGCTTTTAATGAAGCGGTTGCCACAACCTCAGCAACAATTGCCATTGCTAAATATACAAATCCATTCATAACTTTACTCTCTATAACAGAAAAACATAAATTGAACAACACTAATAGACAAAAACGGGCTGAATCTATCACAAATCCTGGCAAGAGTAACGTAACAAAAATGATATATTTCGTCCCCTAAATCCAATTCAAACATTATTTACAGCGTGTCCGTGAAGTATCCTGATGACAGGAAGATCATTGGAAAGATTCTACAAGAAGTATGGAAAAGTGCTAATGATAGCTTCCAGTTTTGCGATTCAGACCAAAATCATTCAGCACGAGAACCTTTACCATCACTTGGGAAAATATAGCGTCGAGGGATTAAACACCGATATATTTATAAGTTAAAAATAATCCTATTATCTGATTAGGCAATCATTGTGGAACTAAAAGAAACCTATACTGTCTGAATTTGAGTAATCTTATTTCAACACGCTTTGAGGGGCAAAATAGTATGGAGAGGAACATTCAACCCGGTTTCTGTGTAGTACAACAACCTGGAGGATTAAGTTTTCAGGCAAGCTTGTTGTTCAGTCATTCGAATAGCAAAGCGGCCCGGTATTTTATGGAGTTGAATGCCGATAACCGGTACCTGAAACCAGGGCAGATTCTACTTGTTGCCGATCCTGATTCTTATAATCCGCCGCATATAATGCAGCTATTAAAGCAATCCCAGTATGAAATAAACCAATCCGTTTCGAGCTTGCCTAATGAATATGCCGCATTTTTGCATCACCATTTTGGTCTGTTTCATTATTTACTGGATCAGGGAGGAACACTTATCGGTACTGCTTCATCACTGAGTGGAAGCTATTTTTCTGCAATTAATAAAAACCTGTCAGATTTACAGTCTCTTTATGAGAAAGAATATCGGTTAAATGGGCTAAATCGGAAGTATGCCAGCCCCGATTTTTATCTAGAAAGACAGAAGATTATGGGTAATCTAAAGAGACTATTGAATAAGGTTGGGAGACTTTCTTTAAAAATCGAAGAACATCCTAACTTAAAACATGCGCTAAAGTTATCAACCAAAGCCATTGCCCATCAATGGGATAAAGCAGGGATTGGTGCAATAAAAGGATATAGTCAAACAATTATCCAAGGTGAAAAAATGGCTAAATGGATGAAGTACGGTGGCCGTATTGCGATCGGATTGGACTTTGTTGATACCACCGGGCAGATTATTGATGCCTGTAATTACGGACAATCAGGAAAATGTGAAAAAGTGGCAGTTAAGGAATATAGTAAATTTGCTGGTAGAACAGGAGGGGGAATGCTTGGAGGATATGTGGGCAGTATAGAAGCAGGGGCAGCATGTATTGCTCTTGGGGCTGCAACGGGGGGTTTAGTTGCAGGACTCTGCATAGTTGGGGGCGGTTTAGCGGGTGGGGCCATAGGTAGCTATACACTTGACAATACTATGGGATTCTTTGCAGATATGTTTATAGGAGATTAATGATGAATATATTAGATTTAATCACAATTATTTCCGTTATTTTTTTCTTCTTCTTTTTAATTATATCAATAGCTATTTATAAGATAAATCAAAAAAAAATGGATGAAATTATTGAATCATATATTAGCGAAGGGCTTTATTTGTCAGCAGGCGTAAAATTAGGCCGATTCTTAGGCGTTCATGGTCAATTTCAGGTTGCTGTATTTTTCTATAAATTACTAACCGGTAAGAGAATGAGAATAAATGAAAAAGATAGCAAATACATGTACCAGAAATCTTATGATTTCATTCAAAACTTACCCTCTAATTTAACTCATTGGATAAAAATATATTTTATCACCATTAATATAAGTGGAGCCTTCTTCTTTATATTAATGGCAATATACTTATTTAAAACATACGATTAATTTTAAACTGAAATCTGTTAGATATTCAATAGGATATTAATATGAATAGAATCACTTTTATCATTTTACTTATTTCTTGCATTTCTTTTTTTCTTTTTCTGGCTATATCAATAATTATTTACAAAATAAACCAAAAAAAGATGGATAAAATTATTGAATTATATATGAAAGAAGGATTTTGTTTGTCATCAGGAGCATATATGGGTCATCTTATGGGTATTCATGGTCAATTTTATCCTGCCGTATTTTTCTATAGGCTATTAACAGGAAAAAGAATAAGAATAAGAATAAGAATAAATAGACCTGATAGTAAATATATGCCCCAAGAATCTTATGATTTTATTCAAAGTTTACCCTCCAGTTTAACTCACTGGATAAAAATATATTTCATTACCATTAATATAAGTTTTGCATTCTTCTTTATATCATTAATAACGAGTTTATGTCACAAATACTCTTATCTTTTAAATTAACAACTAAAATATGCTGAAAATTCAATGAGATATTAATATGCACAGAATAATTCCTCTTATCGTTGCTGTCTCTTATATTTCCTTTATTGTATTTTTCATTATATCAGTAGCTATTTACAAGATAAATCAGCATAATATAAATAAAATTATTGAATTATATATGGAAGCTGGGCTTTATATGTCAGCGGGAGCAAGAATGGGCCATTTTTTAGGCATTTATGGTCAATTTTATGTCGCTGTATTTTTCTATAGGCTATTAACCAGAAAAAAAATTAGGATAAATGAGCCTGATAGTAAATATATGTATAAAAAATCCTATGATTTTATTCAGAAATTATCAAAAAGAACAACAAATTGGTTAAAAATTTACATGACAACTATCACTATTAGCTTAATGTCTTTCGCTATTGGAATAGTATTTCTTACATATGATAAATATGCCTGGCAATTTTTCAGTTAGGGATTTTTTGCAAATTTACTTACAGAGAATTTATTATGAACATATCAGACTTAATAACAATTATTTCCGTTATTTTTTTCTTCTTCTTTTTAATTATATCAATAGCCATTTACAAAACAAATCAAAAAAAGATGGATGAAATTATTGAATCATATATTAGCGAAGGGCTTTATTTGTCAGCAGGCGTAGAATTAGGCCGGTTCTTAGGCGTTCATGGTAAATTTCAGGTTGCTGTATTTTTCTATAAATTACTAACCGGTAAGAGAATGAGAATAAATGAAAAAGATAGCAAATACATGTACCAGAAATCTTATGATTTCATTCAAAACTTACCCTTTAATTTAACTCATTGGATAAAAATATATTTTATCACCATTAATATAAGTGGAGCCTTCTTCTTTATATTAATGGCAATATACTTATTTAAAACATACGATTAATTTTAAACTGAAATCTGTTAGATATTCAATAGGATATTAATATGAATAGAATCACTTTTATCATTTTACTTATTTCTTGCATTTCTTTTTTTCTTTTTCTGGCTATATCAATAATTATTTACAAAATAAACCAAAAAAAGATGGATAAAATTATTGAATTATATATGAAAGAAGGATTTTGTTTGTCATCAGGAGCATATATGGGTCATCTTATGGGTATTCAAGGTCAGTTTTATCCTGCCGTATTTTTCTATAGGTTATTAACAGAAAAAAGAATAAGAATAAATAGACCTGATAGTAAATATATGCCTCAAGAATCTTATGATTTTATTCAAAGTTTACCTTCTAGTTTAACTCACTGGATAAAAATATATTTTATTACCATTAATATAAGTGGAACATGCTTCTTTATATCATTAATAACGAGTTTATGTCACAAATACTCTTATCTTTTAAACTAACAACTAAATCCAACTAAAATATGTTGAAAATTCAATGAGATATTAATATGAATAGAATAATTTATACTATCATGCTTATCCTTTACATTTTATTTCTTGCTTTGCTTGTTGTATCAATAATCATTTACAAAATAAATCAGAAAAAGATGGATAAAATTATTGAGTTATATATGAAAGAAGGATTTTGTTTGTCATCAGGAGTATATACGGGTCATCTTATGGGTATTCAAGGTCAGCTTTATCCGGCCATGTTTTTCTATAGGTTATTAACAGGAAAAAGAATAAGAATAAATAGACCTGATAGTAAATATATGCCCCAAGAATCTTATGATCTCATTCAAAAATTACCAAAAAACATGACAAATTGGTTGAAAGCCTATATTTTAACTATCTCTATCAGCCTATTATCCTTCGCTATTGACATGATATTTTCTTTATATTTTAAATACTTCTGAGAGACTATAAGTGAATAATATGAATATTTTAAAATACGTTACATTCTTTATATCCTGTTCTGCCTTTTTCTTAATTCTGGTATTTATTATTTTTTACATGTTAAACAGTTCGAAATTTAGAGAACTAACGGAGATTTATATCCGTGAAGGTTATTCTATACCTCAAATCATCTATATGTCTTCATTCTCAGGGATCTTTGGCAGCATTATTGTTTCTTGTTTTTTCTATCAGTTGATAACCAAGAGAAAATTACCACTATCATATTCTTTTATAGAGAACTCCATACCAAATGAAGCTTTTATATTCGCAAAAAAAATCCCTAAAAAATTATCATCATTTATAATAAGATACTACTATATTTCTATATTTATGATGATATTATTTTTACTAACCGCATTGTTATTGCCAATGTACAAATTTCTGCTCAATACCTAAAATAATCATCACAACATTAGGGGAGATTGGGGAGATGAATTTATTTACAATGCTATTATAAGTAAATAATATGAATACTTTTAAACACATGGCTGCATTCAGTATAAGTTTATTTTTAGGCATTATTATGATTATTCTCTATGCAATAAAAAATTCAAAGCTCAGACAAATTACAGATTTTTACACCCAGAAAGGCTTTTTCATTCCACAAATTATACATATATTCTCATTTACAGGAATTTCTGGCAGCTTTACCGTGGCCTGCTTTTTTTATCAAAAAATAACAAGAAAGAGAACCATTATATCTCATGCTTACATAGGTAATTCCATCTCAGATGAAGCCAATTCTTTCGTCAAAAGATTTTCTTGGAAAATATCCACTTTTATAAAGGTGTACTATTATATTTTTATGTTGTTTATAGTTGTCTTTATTACTGGCATTGATAAACGAATTTTTCATTAAAATATAGCGAAAATTTTTCATTAACATTATTAAAGGTGAATAACATGAACATTCTAAATAATACAATTAACTTTATCATGATTTCTTTATTTTTAGTTAGCATGTTTTTGCTACTATTTTTATTCGTTTTTTATGGAATAAAGAAGACATCCTTCATAGAAATCAGAGAAAAATATACACAAAATGGCTTTTTTATACCACAAATTATATATGCAATATCGTTTTCCAGTTTTTTTGGCAGTTATTATCTATCATGTTTCTTCTACCAGATAATAACTGGAAGGAAGACTATAATATCTCGTTTTTATATAGGTAATTCCATACCACAAGAAGCATATGAGTTCGCAAAGAGTATACCTAAAAAACTTGCTTCAATAATGATTATCTATTATTATTTTTTTTCTATTTCTATATTCTCATTCACCTTAAGTAGTATACTTGCATTGTTATACAAGTATTTAACGAATACATAAAGCAAACCCTATTAATTAAAAGACCGATAGAAAATTAACATGAACAGATCAACTCTTATCATTATGACTATCCTTTATATTTTATTTCTTGCTTGTTTTGTTGTATCAATAGCCATTTACAAAATAAATCAAAAACTTAAACATATCAATTATATTTGATAATTAGGATTACGATAACCACAACTTATTTATATTAATATATTTACTTCAAAAAACACGCCTAGTTATTAACTAAAAACTAAGCGTATAAATTATAGTTATCAATAAACCATCTCATCCCAGATACAATATCCTGATGTTCCTGCCATATAATGCCGACAAGTAATGTTAACATACTGAACTGAAACAACTTCCTCCGGTTGTCCTTTATTATCATTAACAACATGCGGATAATTAACATTCAAACCGCAAATTTTTGCCCCAGTGAGCAAGATGGAATAGAAAAGTTCCTGTGAGCCTATTTGCGAGGTCCGATAAACATCAAATGTCAATTCCATTTTTTCACGATTAGCCGCCGCTATCATTAATAATGGTGAAGATTTATCTAATGGTTTAATGAAGTTTACCGGCTGATAATTGACATTCTGCGCGACAGTCAAGCCATGATTAAATTGCAGTACCATAATTTGATTTTCATGTCCATTCTGATACCGGTTACCAATAGAATCCAGAGTTGAGCATCCTTGAGAAATAAGCCCTTGCGTTTCACCTTTTATCGTTACATAAATCATATTTGCCATACTATTTATCCTATATTTTTGCTTAATCTTTCATTCTGAACTACTTTTTTGGCATTTCAATGATAAAATTGTAAAAAACAGTCAAATATATTATATAAATGTAAATACAGAACACCTACAATCAATCTAAAAGCGCAATCCTTATCTTCTATAACAGAAAAAGCTGTCAATTCATCAGTATTAACGGGTAAAAACGAGCGGAATCCATCACAAACTCTTTAAGGTGCCAAGTGATAAAAATGGTATACTCTCCCCCCTAAATTCCATTTAAACATTATTTACAGAGCGTCCGTGGTGGATCAGAAAGCACAATATAACCAAAACAAATTACAGAAACGTTTACGCCGTGATGTCGGTCAGGCCATCGCTGATTTCAATATGATTGAGGAAGGCGACCGTATTATGGTCTGCCTTTCCGGTGGTAAAGACAGCTATACCCTGTTGTCTATCCTGCAAAATCTGCAAAAAAGCGCTCCGGTTAATTTCTCACTTGTTGCAGTTAATCTGGATCAGAAACAGCCAGGTTTTCCTGAGCATATCCTTCCCGCTTATCTGGATGAACTGGGTGTCGAATATAAAATTGTTGAAGAAAACACTTACGGCATTGTGAAAGAAAAAATACCCGAAGGTAAAACAACGTGTTCTCTTTGTTCCCGTCTGCGTCGGGGCATTTTATATCGTACTGCGACTGAGTTGGGCGCAACTAAGATTGCATTAGGGCATCACCGCGATGATATTTTGCAAACCCTGTTTCTCAATATGTTTTACGGCGGCAAGCTAAAAGGGATGCCACCGAAGTTAATGAGTGATGATGGTAAGCATATTGTAATTCGTCCCCTCGCCTATTGCCGTGAGAAAGATATTGAACGCTATACTGCCGCCAAAGCGTTTCCTATCATTCCTTGTAATCTCTGTGGCTCGCAGCCAAATTTGCAGCGCCAGGTTATCAAAGATATGTTACGGGAATGGGATAAACGCTATCCGGGAAGGATTGAAACAATGTTCCGTGCGGTACAAAATGTCGTTCCATCCCATCTCAGTGATTTTAATCTGTTCGATTTTAAAAATATCACTCATGGAAGTGACGTTATTGATGGTGGTGATCTCGCTTTTGACCGCGAAGAATTACCTGTACAACCCGCCGTTGATATAGAAGATCAACCCGATTATCAATCAGAACGGCTGGATATTGTCGAAGTAAAATAGTTATCCTTAATTATACCGCTCCAGATATATTTCAGAGCGGTAATTTTATTTTTCACTGCTTTTTTATTTAAAATTTCCCTATTCTGCTTACAACAACAATGAAAAAATGCCGATATTAAAAAGTAATATCGGCACAAGAATGGGCAATTATTCTGTATAAAGACTCATGTGAGAAAAATTACAATTACGGAGAACAACGTTCATCGCTTAACGTTGTTTTCACCTGCGAGAGTTATAATGCCCCAATGATGCCGGGTGAGTATTGATCTATCTCAAATTAAGGGTCAGTTTTAGCAATATTTCCCGGTGGTTGCGTTTTATTTCTCTGAGCAATTATTTAATTTTCATAACCATCTACTGCGCTTTAACCACCACGCAACAAATATAATCAATCCCAATAATAACAAGCAAAAAATACTAAAGCCCAAATAATATTCATTGCCTGGGATACCACCAAGGTTGACGCCAAATAATCCGGTCAGGAATGTTGTTGGCAAAAAAACCATCGCAAATAATGACATAACATAAGTGCGACGATTCATCGCATCCGCCATCATTGATGTAATTTCATCTGAAATAATGGCGGTACGGGCAATGCAACCATCCAAATCATCCAATTCCCTTCCCAGACGCTCGGAAATCTCCTGCATCCGACGGCGATCTTCATCACTCATCCAAGGTAATCTTTCACTGGCAAGACGGGCAAATACATCTCTCTGAGGCGCCATATAACGACGCAAAACAATCAATTGCTTACGCAGCAAAGCCAATCCACCCCGCCCCGGTATTCGCTGCTCCAGAATCATATTCTCAAGCTCAATAAGATTGTCATGAAGATCTTCAATAAAATTACCGACTTCATCAGTGATTGCATCAACCATGTCGACCAGCCAGTGCCCGGTAGTTTGCGCGCCAATGCCATTTTGCAAATCACTCAATACTTGTTCAAGTGAATGAACTTTACGATGCCGGCTGGAAATAACAATTTTAGAATTAATATAAATACGGAACACCACCAGCTGATCGGGGCGTTCACTTTCATTGCTATTAATTGTTCGCAATGTGATCATCGTACCATCGCCGGTACGGATTATTTTCGGCCTCAAACTTTCCCCAGCCAACCCCACTTTCACTGATTCCGGTAATAAATCCGTCTCCATTATCCAGCGATAACTCTTGGGATTACGGTAATCCAGATGTTGCCAGAAAGGTTGAGCTGGTGTGGCTGATGCATTCATATCTATCGCTGTCATACCGCCTCGACCATCAAACTGACAGGTATAGACTGCATCGGCATCTTTAAATGATGAACCATAAATTGTTTCCACATCCAGCTCCTTACTTTTAGTGCTTGATAATGTACATAGTATGGCTATAGGCCACATCTTCAGGATTGGTGATCGGGTATGCTTTTAACCAAGGTTTTATCAACCGGCCGTTTGTATACTGATAAATCGGTGCAATAGGCGCCTGTTCAGCAATCATCTGTTCCGCTCTGTTATAGTCATCGTTTCTCCGGGCATCATCCGTTTGCAAACTGGCAGATTGGAGTAGTTTGTCATAATTAGCCTGATGGAATTTGGCAATATTGCCACTATGCGTTGAAGTCAACAGGCTCAGAAACGTGGATGGTTCGTTATAATCCCCCACCCAAGATGCACGAATAACATCAAAATTACCGGTGTTGCGGTTATCAATATACGTTTTCCATTCCTGATTCACCAGATTCACCTGTACGCCCAGTTTTTTCTTCCACATAGAGGCAACAGCAATAGCAATTTTCTGATGGTTTTCGGAACTATTATAGAGCAGAGAAAGTTTCAGTGGGTTGTTCAAGCCATAACCCGCCGCCTGTAGCAGCGTCTTGGCCTGTTGGTCCAGTTCTGCTTGTGTGTGTTGTTCCATGTCACTGATCACAGGATGGAAACCCGCAGTCACATCCGGCGTGAAATGCCAGGCGGGTTTCTCTCCTGTTCCCAATACTTTTTCCGCAATAATTTTACGGTCAATTGCCATAGAAAGCGCTTTACGCACTCTGGCATCATTGGTTGGGGCTCGTTGGGTGTTAAAGGCGTAATAATAGGTACCCAATTGATCCGGCGTATAAACCTGCCCAGGTAATTCATGGCGCAACTTTTTGTACATATTTTTCGGGAAGGATTCGGTAATATCCAGATCACCAGCCAGATAGCGTTTAGTCGCGTGTGATTCCTGATTAATGGGTACGAATGTGACTTTGGTCAGAACCGTTTTTTTATGATCCCAGTAATAAGGATTTGGCGTCAGAACGATTTTCTCATTCACAACCCGATCGTGTAATTTGAAAGCACCGTTCCCCACCAAATTACCAACCTTTATCCACTCTTTCCCATATTTTTCTACCGTTTTCTTATTGACCGGATAGAGACTGAAATTCGCGGTCAGATTGGGGAAATAAGGCACAGGCCGGTTTAGCGTCACCTGTAATATGTGCGTATCAATAGCCTTAACACCCAGTTTTACAGCAGGCAATTTTCCGTCAATAATTTCTTGCGCATTCTCAATACCTGCCAGGGCGGCAAACCAGGCAAAAGGAGAGGTATTAACCGGGGTGACTAATCGCTGCCAACTATACACAAAATCCGCCGCAGTAACCGGTTCCCCATTTGACCAACGGGCATCAGAACGCAACGTAAAAAACCAGGTTTTATTGTCTGCCGTTTTCCATGCTGTCGCGACACCGGGGATTGCATTGCCATACGCATCCTGATTTACCAGCCCTTCAAACAGATCACGCTGAACCTGAGCCTCCGTCAAGCCCACCGCATTAATCGGGTCTAAGGATGCCGGTTCGTCTTTTAGATGACGTACCAATTCTTGTCTGTCATTAAGCTGAGTACCGGGAGGCACTTCCGCAGCAAAGGCAGAAGCAATGAGAAAAGAGCCACTGATAAGTAGCGCACATGAAGTCAAGCTGAAATAGCGCATTAAGGTAATCTGCCCTGTATGTAAAATAATTATTCCAGAATCGAATTATAAGCCATTGTCAAAGTAGCACAATCAGACAATTTTACTTCACAGGTGCTATTTTGATGGGCAAGAGCCGACTATTCTTCTACACTGGGAGGCTGTGGTTCATTTATCAGAGGAAGAAAACTATGACACAAACAGTAAAATTTCAAGGCAATGATATTTCCGTAAGCGGCCATTTCCCAAAATCAGGGGAAAAAGCGAAAGATTTTACTCTGACAGCCAAAGATCTCTCCGATGTCTCTCTCAGCCACTATGCCGGAAAACGTAAGGTGCTGAATATTTTCCCAAGCATTGATACCGGTGTTTGTGCAGCATCGGTCCGTAAATTTAATCAGGCAGCGAATGACCTGGAAAATACCGTTGTACTGTGCATTTCCGCCGATCTGCCTTTTGCGCAGTCACGTTTCTGCGGCGCGGAAGGGTTATCAAATGTGGTCACTCTTTCTACTCTGCGTGGCGGTACTTTCACTGAAGATTATGGCGTTGCTATCAGCAACAGCCCTCTGCGTGGTCTCACAGCCCGGGCAGTCGTTGTGCTTGATGAAAACGATAACGTGATTTACAGCCAATTAGTTGATGAAATCACTAATGAGCCAGATTATGACAACGCACTGGCGGCACTGAAATAAATCCATTGATTTTATACCCAATAGATTTCAAGTTGCAGCGCGGCGGCAAGTGAACGCAGCCAACAAAGCAGCAACTTGAAAGATGAAGGGTATATAATGCCCACTTAAAGTGGGCATTATTTCACTCATCATTATCCAATTCATGCCCGGCAGAATGCTTCCTGCTGCTCAGGCCATATTCTCTCAATTTATTGGCAATCGCAGTATGCGATACCCCAAGACGTTTAGCCAGTTTACGAGTACTTGGGTAGTGCCGGTAAAGACGCGTCAACACCGAGCGTTCAAAGCGTTTACTGATTTCATCCAAAGAACCATTGAACACATCTTCACTAAAAGAGATCTCTGTTTCAAATTCCGGCAGTTGTATATCCCGCGGAGCCAGCTCCATATTTTCAAGCTGAGTCAATGCCCGATAGATGGCGTTCTGTAACTGCCTTACGTTACCGGGCCAACTGTAACTAGCCAGAAAGTGAGGAAGTTCAGGGGATAGTTTAGGTTTCGGTACCCCTTGTTCTTCAGAAAAGCGCTCAATAAAGTATTCCACCAGCGGCATAATATCCGCTTTACGATCACGCAGTGGCGGAAGCATAATAGTCAGTACATTAAGGCGATAATAGAGATCTTCGCGGAATTCTCCCCGCTGTACTAATTCAACCAGGTTTTTCTGTGTAGCACAGATGACTCTGACATTCACTTTAACTTCGTTTTCTTCCCCTACTCTGCGGAAAGTGCCATCATTAAGAAAACGCAGCAACTTAATCTGCATCTGTGGCGACATTTCGCCAATCTCATCCAGCAAAACAGTGCCGCCATTGGCCTGCTCGAAGAAACCTTTTTTCCCTTCAATGGCATTAGGATAAGCACCGGCAGCATAGCCAAACAGTTCGCTTTCTACGACATCATCCGGCATAGATGCACAGTTTAACCCCAGAAAAGGTTGTTTCCCGCGCAAACTGTGCAAATGACAAGCTTTCGCCAAAATATCTTTACCGGTTCCTGTCTCACCAATCAGAAGCAGTGGCGCATCCAACATCGCTATTTTGCGGGCCTGCTCAATAATCTGAGCCATTTTTGGGCTAACAGAGATAATTCTCCTAAACTCACCACCATCATTGACAGTCAGTTTTTTCAGCTGATGACCTATCCGGGCAGCGGATTTGAGCATAATCACAGTGCCGACACACTGTATTTGCTGCTTTTCGTCAGTCAGTTGAATTGGCATAATATCCATCAGGTAGTCCAGACCTTTGAGCGTTATCCTTTCCACACGTTGCTGGCTATTTTTATTTTCAAACCAGCGCGTGAAGTTATAACCGCTGATAAACTGCCCGATAGGTTTTTGATAGATTTCTTCCTCACTAACGCCAAACAACTTGAACACAGCAGAGTTAACAAGCTCAATATTTCCTTTTAGATCAACTGAAAAAACAGGCTCAGGCAAAGATTCCAACAGTGCGCACATCGCTTTGTGTTCTCTTTCCGAAGGTAGAAAAGAGACCGTACGAACATCAATAACACCATTAATACGGCGAATTTCTGCCATTAATCTACGGAATATATTGAAATCAACCGGTGAAAAATTAAGATAAATCCGGCCAGTTTGGGATATTTCCACCCCTTTCAAATCAATATCCTGTAATACCAGTAGATCAAGCAATTCCCGGGTCAACCCGATTCGATCATGGCAAATAACTTCTAAGCGCATCTGTTTTGACCTTATTTACACTAATACATATAATTTTTCTAAATACTACTCTCTACGATTATTCATATGAAGCATTCTGTCAGCAAAAATTGACAAGAATCCGGTTTTTTAATGGAGTAAATAACACAGCATTTGAAATTTTCACTAAAATAAACAGATTCTAAGATTAACTATAAAATGGTTTAATAAAATAACGTAAAATTCTACCGTTATCTGGATATTTTGTGCGTTAGTATAGAATTAAAGTATATATCATTTAATCAACTGTGTTCTTAGACTTATTTGGCAGGATATTCTTAAGTTGAGTGATTAACTGGCGACGGAAATCTCCTAATTTAGGTTTATCACCCTCTATCCAAGGCAGTGGCCTGCATAACTCCATGGCTTTAATGCCAAGCCGAGCTGTCAGTAAACCCACACCGATCCCTTGAGCGGCTCTGGCAGAAAGACGCGCAGCAATATCCTGAGATAGCCAATCCATCCCAACTTCCCGCACCACCTCTGAAACACCCGAAAAAACAATATTAAGCAAAACAAGACGGAAAAGCCGAATGCGACTGAAATATCCCAGTTCAATACCATAAAGCGCAGCAATACGGTTAATCAGCCGGATATTGCGCCAGGCAATAAATGCCATATCGACAATCGCTAACGGGCTGACGGCTATCATTAATGCTGATTCCGCAGCATAGCGGCTGATCTCAGCTCTTGCCTGAGAATCCAAAACAGGCTGAACCAATTTACCGTACAACGCCACCACTTCACGATCGTTATGTGTATCATGTAAAGCAGCCTGCCAACGCTGTAATGCCGGATGATGCGGCTCAATACCCGCCTGACTTGCCAACTTTTCGCAAAATGCCCGGCCTTTACCCACACCATGATTTTGCAGTAGCTCTTTCGCTGTATCACGTTCCTCAGCACGCATTCTTAGCCGGTGAAAACGACGCCATTCACTGACCACAGAACCCATACCGGCAAATACTATCATTCCCCCCGCCGCGGCCACACCTAACGCAATCCAATCCTGTTGCTGCCATGACCGATAAATCCACTGCACAGACTGAGCAACAACACTCATTCCCAGTAAAATCAGAGCGCCATAGACCATTTTACGCCAATAACTGCGCCGGGGTTTCAATGCCGCATTCACTATTCCTTCTACCTGGCCTTCGCACTCTTCAGCCTCAAGCTCTGGTGAGGCAGGACAGAAATTCGCTGTGTCTTTTCCATCAAAGATCTGAGCGGGTTTTAAAACCGGTTCTTGTGGCTCCAATAAGGGTTCTTCAAAGTCAATTCTTGGCTTCAGAGAATCTGTCATTTCACTTTATCTCCCAGTAAAAACTCCAGCACGGTATCCAGCCGGATATGCGGCAATGGTGCATCAATATTCACCTGACGGGGGCTGAATTCTTCGAAACAGAAACCCTGCTTTTGCCAGAAATTATCCCCGGGCAAACTCCGTGGCACTTCACCGGGGAAAAATGTCAGTAATTTACCATCTGTCAAGCGATGTCCTTTCAGCGCCGGGACGTTTTCACCATGATGTTCAATCATGCCACTTTCTGTCGCCCGTACCGATGCCAAACCAACACAATCCATGCTGATGCCTTCAAAAGCCGCATTTTGTCTGGCCTCTTGCACCAATTGTTGCAGTAAAGCAACCAGATTGGCATGTTGATCTGCGGTAACATGATCAGCCTTACTGGCAGCAAACATTAACTTGTCAATACAAGGGGAAAACAGGCGGCGGAAAAGTGTTCGTTTGCCATAATGAAAACTCTGCATTAATTGTGTCAGCGCCAAGCGCATATCATTAAACACATGTGGCCCGCTGTTTAATGGCTGTAAACAATCTACCAACACAATTTGCCGGTCAAAACGCAGAAAATGTTCTTTATAGAACCCCTTCACGACTGACTGACAGTAATATTCAAAACGCTTACGCAGCATACCGATATTCGTATGTTGATCTGCCTGAGTAAACGGTGACTCAGCGATATGACCGATATCCGGCCACGGAAAAAACTGTAAAGCCGGAGCCCCCATCATTTCACCCGGCAGAACAAATCTCCCCGGTTGAATAAAATGTAATCCTTGTTCTTTGCATTTAATCAGGTATTCCGTATATGCCTGAGCAATAGCAGCCAATAGATTCTCATCCGCCGGCGCCAATGGATCGCACTGTTTACACAGTTCCAGCCAGGGTTTTGCCCATTCAGCTCTCTGTCCCTGCAATAAACCATTCATCTGGCGTGACCATGCTAAATAATTTTGTGCCAACATCGGCAAATCCAGCAGCCATTCGCCGGGATAATCGACAATTTCCAGATATAACGTGGCAGTCTCTTTAAAATGGCGCAGCAGAGCATTCTCAGAACGGTAACGAAGCGCCAAGCGGATTTCACTGACACCTCGTGTCGGGGTCGGCCAGACGGGAGGAGTACCATAAAGCGCGGTCAATCCTTCATCATAAGCAAAACGAGGAACCCCCAAATCCCGTTGGGGAACCCGTTTCACCCCCAGCAGGCGACCATCACGCACAGCAGAAAATAGCGGCAACCGAGCGCCGCTATGGAGATGAAGTAACTGATTAACCAAAGATGTAATAAACGCTGTTTTACCACTACGGCTTAATCCTGTAACAGCTAACCGTAAATGACGATCCATCCCGCGGTTAACAAGCGCCGTTAATTCATTTTGTAGCCGTTTCATGTCTGTCCTATGGTAAGTCTTACGACAATTTCATTATGTCAGCCCAGCAATATACCATTCTCACTCTCAAAGCTGTCTGAAACGGCTGCGAACACTGAATGTTTCTGAGGTGATATAACGCTCCATTTGGCGCAGACGAAGCTCACCCGCTTTCAATTGATAATCTGCTTCATTCAGTAATTTCTGTACCGAAAAACCGGCTTCTTCGGTATAACTGACCGGTGCCGGATCCAAGACGAAAACCAGTACAATATAAGCAATAACGACTAAACCAAACAGGCCAAAGAACAGTGACAATATAGCCATTGCACGAATTAAACCTACGGGTACACCAAAATAGTAAGCCAACCCAGCGCAAACACCTTTAATCTTGCCTTTTTCAGGTATTCGATACAGTTTCCGGCGGTTATAATTCGACATTATGATTGCCTCCAGTCAGGATGCTCCGCATCCAGAATATCTTCCAAGGTTTTGATTCGTGCCTGCATATGCTGTACACGCTCTGCCAAGCGCTGAACTTCATTCTGATCCAACTGATTTTGGTTTGAATTCCGGCTGTTATAATGCAACCACAACCAGATAGGTAAAACAAAAAGTACAAAGATAATCAGTGGAATGCCAATAAATATAGAGCTCATCACTTTTCCTTAATGGTGAGTTGAGTGCACCAGTATTTAATGTTGTTCTTTATTAGCATTTATTTTAGCTTTCATTGCGGCTAACTGCGCACTAATTTCATCGTCTGCCTTTAATTCAGCAAACTGTTGATCCAAGGATTTTTGTTTTCCCATACCCACAGTTTCCGCTTCAGCTTCCATATGATCAATACGGCGTTCAAATTGCTCGAAGCGAGCCATTGCCTCATCAATTTTACCGCTGTCTAACTGGCGACGAACCTGTCGCGAAGAAGCGGCAGCCTGATGACGCAAGGCCAATGCTTGCTGTCTTGACCGAGTTTCACCGAGTTTGTTTTCAAGCTCAGTGACTTCCCCTTTCATACGCTCAAGGGTTTCTTCCAATATGGTTAATTCATGCTTCAATGTATCCACTAAAACAGCAACTTTCTGTTTTTCAATTAGTGCTGACCGCGCCAAATCTTCTCTGTCTTTATTCAGCGCTAATTCAGCTTTTTCCTGCCAGTCATGTATTTGCTGTTCGCCTGACATAATGCGACGAGATAACTGTTTTTTTTCTGCCAGCGTACGCGCAGAAGTTGAACGGATTTCAACCAAAGTATCTTCCATTTCCTGAATCATCAGGCGAATCATTTTGTGCGGATCTTCCGCTTTATCCAGTAATGAAGAGATGTTGGCGTTCACGATATCGGCAAAACGAGAGAAAATACCCATAGTAAATTATCCTCTTTGACTAAGATTTTCAGATTTGTTGTACTGCTAATGACATACTATCAAGAGTCGTGCCAACTTTTTTATTCGTTTTATCCACATGAAATATAAATGAATTTTTTTATTTGACTTTTTATCATAACGAAATAGAGTGGTTATAATAACCAACTGTTAGCGAAAATAACCATGAATGAAGTTACAGAAAACCTGTTAGGTGAAGCAAACAGCTTTATTGAAATTCTGGAGCAGGTATCCGCTCTGGCAAAATTAAATAAACCCGTGCTGGTTATTGGCGAACGCGGAACAGGCAAAGAGCTGATTGCCCGCCGTCTGCATTACTTATCTCCCCGTTGGCAAGGGCCATTTATCTCCCTAAACTGCGCTGCGCTAAACGAAAATTTATTGGATTCAGAACTATTTGGTCATGAAGCCGGCGCATTTACCGGCGCACAAAAAAAGCATCAGGGAAGGTTTGAGCGTGCTGATGGCGGAACGCTGTTTCTTGATGAGCTGGCAACCGCCCCCATGCAGGTTCAGGAAAAGTTGTTGCGCGTCATTGAATATGGGCATCTTGAACGGGTTGGCGGCAGCCAGCCATTGCAGGTCGATGTTCGATTGATATGCGCAACCAATGATAATCTGCCCGCCATGGCAGCTAAAGGTAAATTCCGCGCTGATTTACTCGATAGATTAGCGTTTGATGTGGTTCAAATCCCACCATTGCGCCAAAGGCAGCAGGACATCATGTTACTGGCACAGCATTTTGCTATTCAGATGTGCCGCGAGTTGGATTTGCCATTATTTCCCGGATTCACTGAACAGGCAAAACAACGGTTACAGAATTACTACTGGCCCGGTAATATCCGGGAGCTGAAAAATGTGGTGGAACGCTCGGTTTATCGTCACGGCGAAAATTTCGATCAACTTGATAATATCATTATTAATCCATTCGTTTCTGCGCCGCATTCTATCGTCAATGTTGATAACAGTAACGATTCATCTTTACCGCCTCTGCCTTCCCTGCCGGTTAATCTGAAACAATGGCAACACGACAGCGAACGACAATTAATAGAATTATCATTAAAAGCCAATAGGTTTAATCAGAGAAAAGCGGCAGAAAAGCTAGGGCTGACCTATCATCAATTGCGCGGCTTAATAAAGAAACATAATATCAGTACCAACGATAAGTGATCCAAATGACAGATAAAAAAAAGCCAGCACCCGAGCTGGCTAAAAAACACTGGAAGCAATGTGAGCAATGTCGTGCCTTTCCTAGGATAACAAAAACTGTTCCCCGGAAGTGCGATACAGATGATAATGTTTCTCAATACCATTTGTAAAGCACTTTATTGAGAATTTTTCTCATTATCGTCATCGCCCGGTTTTTTTGGGCTCAAGCGCTAATTGAGATACAATGTGTCAATTCTAATTAATAACAGATGCCTTATATGCGTAGTTTGATTTATTGGATCATATTATCCCTCTCAGCTTCGGCTATTGCAGAGACAATGGCTACGCCTGAAAAAAAGCCTCGCGTTCCGGCTGATATCCGGCAGCAAGGATTTGTTTATTGCGTTAATGGCAACCTGAATACCTTTAACCCGCAACTGACTACCAGCGGTTTAACGGTCGATACTCTGGCAGCACAACTCTATGAACGCCTATTGGATGTCGACCCTTATACTTACCGCCTGCGGCCCGAATTAGCCTCCCGCTGGGAGGTGCTGGATAATGGCGCAACATACCGTTTTTATTTGCGCCGTAATGTCTCATTTCAATCAACAGGCTGGTTTACTCCGACCCGTAAAATGAATGCCGATGATGTCCTTTTTAGCTTTAACCGTTTATTTGATAAGCAACACTCTTATCATTACGTCAATGGCGGGCATTATCCCTATTTTGACAGCCTCCAGTTAGCCGATTCTATTCAAAGTATCCGTAAAATTGATAAATATACGGTGGAATTTCGTCTGAACGAACCCGACGCTTCTTTTCTTTGGCATTTAGCAACTCATTATGCCCCAATACTCTCACAAGAATATGGGCAGCAATTGCATGAAATGAACCGTCATGAGCAAATTGATTGGAAACCTGTCGGCACAGGCCCATTTATGCTGGAAAATCACCGAACCAGGCAATTTATCCGTCTGGTTCGCCATGATAAATACTGGAAAGGCAAGCCACAGATGCAACAAATCGTTATTGATGTCGGTGCCGGCGGCACAGGGAGGATGTCCAAACTTTTAACTGGCGAATGTGATGTATTAGCTTATCCGGCGGCCAGTCAGCTTAAAGTCCTGCGGGACGATCCCCGCCTGCGTCTCACTTTACGCCCAGGAATGAATATCGCTTATCTGGCTTTCAATACCAGCAAACCACCACTTGATAAATTACAGGTTCGACAAGCCATTGCCTACGCAATTAATAACCAGCGGCTGATGCAATCCATTTATTACGGAACAGCGGAAACCGCCGCATCAATTTTACCGCGGGCATCATGGGCTTATGATAATCAAACTGAAATTACAGAATACAACCCGGAAAAATCCCGCAAAATGCTCAATGACCTTGGACTGAATGGCATGCAATTGAGCTTATGGGTCCCTTCCGCTTCTCAGTCTTATAATCCAAGTCCACTAAAAATGGCAGAACTGATCCAGGCTGATTTAGCACAGGTGGGGATTACCATGCATATCAAACCTGTTGAAGGCCGCTTTCAGGAAACCAAACTGATGGATAAATCCCATGATATGACGCTATCAGGCTGGTCCACTGACAGTAATGATCCAGACAGTTTTTTCCGTCCATTGCTAAGTTGCGCTGCGATCGCCTCACAGACAAATTTCAGCCATTGGTGTAATCCAGTATTTGACAAGATCTTACAACAAGCTTTGATTAACCAGCAATTATTATCCCGAATTAAGTATTATCATACTGCTCAACAAATTCTTGAACAGCAATTACCAGTATTACCCTTAGCCTATTCCTTGCGCTTGCAGGCTTACCGTTATGATATTAAAGGGCTGGTACTCAGCCCATTTGGGAATACCTCTTTTGCCGGTGTTTACCGGGAAAAAGAGCGTGATCAGATGACTCAGAAGGCCAACAAATGACTATTTACATTCTCCGTCGTCTGCTACTGTTGATTATTACGCTATTTTTCCTGTCGCTGATAAGTTTCAGCCTCAGTTACTTTACGCCTAATGCTCCCCTTGGCGGAGCATCCCTGTTTGACGCTTATACATTCTATTTCCACAGCTTATTGCTATGGGATTTTGGTGTATCCAGTATTAATGGTGAACTCATCAGTGAACAACTCAGGGAAGTATTCCCTGCCACAATGGAGCTCTGTATTCTGGCTTTCTCTGCTGCCTTACTGGCCGGTATTCCACTGGGTATTATTGCGGGGGTGTGGCGTAACAAAACAGCGGATACCGTTATCACTTCCATCGCCTTAGTTGGGTTTTCTATTCCAATTTTTTGGCTGGCGTTATTACTGACCCTGTTTTTTTCCCTTTATCTCGGCTGGCTACCGGTTTCCGGTCGCTTTGATCTGCTATATCAGATTGAGCCCGTGACAGGTTTCTCACTCATTGATGCCTGGTTATCAACATCACCCTATCGCAATGAGATGATTATCAGTACCATGCAACACTTGCTCTTGCCAGTGATTACACTCGCGGTTGCACCGACAACCGAAGTTATCCGGCTGATGAGAAACAGCACAGAAGACGTTTTTGGTGAAAACTACATTAAAGCCGCTTCAACCCGGGGTTTATCAAGGCTGACAATTATCCGTCGTCATGTCCTGCATAATGCGCTGCCTCCCATCATTCCGAAACTGGGGTTACAATTTTCCACCATGCTGACATTGGCTATGATGACGGAACTGGTATTTAATTGGCCGGGGCTTGGTCACTGGTTAGTCAGTGCAATCCGCCAACAAGATTACTCCGCCATTTCTGCGAGTGTGATGGTTATTGGCACGCTGGTTATTTTGGTCAATGTTCTGTCTGATATCATTGGCGCAATGACTACCCCTCTGAAGCATAAGGAATGGTATGCCCTTAGATAATTTTTATCGTGAAAAGAAAATGCCGTCGCCGATAAAGGTCATCTGGCGTTTTTTTTCTTCCGATATGCTGGCAATGACGGGATTTTATGGGGTACTTATTCTGGTTGCCCTAAGTCTGTTTGGCTGGTATCTGGCACCCTATCAGCTTGATCAACAATTTCTTGGGCATCAGTTGCTGCCACCTTCGTGGTCACATCACGGTAATATCGCCTTTTTTTTGGGTACCGATGATCTTGGGCGCGACATTCTCAGCCGATTATTGATAGGTACGGCATCCACATTCGGTTCAGCACTGCTGGTCACGTTGGCAGCAACTTTATGCGGTCTGATCATCGGCTGTCTGGCTGGTATGACTCGGGGACTGAAATCCGCCGTGCTCAATCATATTCTTGATTCATTACTTTCTATCCCTTCATTATTGCTGGCAATTATTGTCGTCGCTTTTGCCGGCGCCAGTTTGGCCCATGCCATAATCGCTATTTGGCTGGCGCTATTGCCACGTATCGTTCGCACTGTTTACAGTGCGGTTCATGATGAATTGGATAAAGAGTACGTCATTGCTGCGCGCCTGGATGGCGCCTCCAATTACCATATTCTATGGTATGCCGTACTACCGAACATTACCGCTGTATTAGTCAGCGAGCTGACCCGCGCCCTTTCTATTGCCATACTTGATATCGTTTCTCTTGGTTTTCTTGATCTTGGCGCCCAGCTTCCCTCGCCTGAATGGGGAGCGATGTTGGGCGATTCACTGGAGCTAATCTATGTTGCGCCCTGGACCGTTATGCTGCCCGGCGCGGCGATAATGATGAGTGTCTTGTTGATCAATCTGCTAGGTAATGGATTACACCGTGCAATTAATTCCGGGGTGGAATAATGCCATTACTTGATATTCGCAATCTCACTATTGAATTTATGACTGCCAAAGGGCCAGTTAAAGCCGTTGATCGCGTCAGTATCTCACTGACAGAGGGTGAAATACGCGGTCTGGTTGGTGAATCAGGCTCTGGTAAGAGCCTGATTGCCAAAGCGATAAGCGGGGTCACTAAAGATAATCTCAAAGTGACTGCTGACCGTTTTCGCTTCGATGATATTGATCTGCTGCGCCTGACTCCCCGGCAGCGCCGAAAAGTGATCGGCCACAATATCTCAATGATTTTTCAGGAGCCACAATCTTGTCTTGATCCTTCTGAAAATATTGGTCAGCAACTTATTCAGGCGATCCCCGGCTGGACTTATAAAGGTCGTTGGTGGCAACGCTTCAAATGGCGAAAACGCCGGGCCATTGAGTTACTTCACCGTGTGGGAATTAAAGACCATAAAGATATTATGAGTAGTTTCCCTTACGAATTAACTGAGGGAGAATGCCAGAAAGTGATGATTGCTATCGCATTGGCTAACCAACCGCGCTTGCTGATTGCAGATGAACCCACTAACGCGATGGAACCGACCACTCAAGCTCAGATTTTCCGTCTGTTAGCTCGATTGAATCAGAACAATAACACCACCATTTTACTGATAAGCCATGACTTGCAAATCATGAGCAAGCTGGTGGATCGCATTAATGTTCTGTATTGTGGTCAAACTGTCGAAAGCGCTGCGCCCAATGAATTACTGATAACACCACACCATCCCTATACACAAGCGTTAAGCCGCGCTATTCCCGATTTCGGCAGCTCTCTGCCCCATAAAAGCAGGTTAAATACATTGCCAGGCGCCATTCCATCCCTTGAACATCTGCCAATCGGCTGCCGTTTAGGTCCACGCTGCCCTTACGCACAAAAAACCTGTATTGAAACACCACGGTTGCGGGTAATTAGAAACCATGCTTTTGCCTGCCATTTTCCATTGAATCTGGAGGAACAATAATTGGTTAATACTTTGCTGGAAGTCAGGAACTTAGCTAAAACTTTCCGTTATCGTACCGGTTTTTTTCATCGTCAGCATCTTGACGCGGTAAAGCCTGTCAGCTTTACCTTAAAAGCAAAACAGACCCTGGCAGTTATTGGTGAAAACGGTTCTGGAAAATCAACCCTGGCAAAAATGCTTTCAGGTGTCATGGAACCCACTTCCGGCGAAATCATGATTGAAGGGCATAAACTCACTTATGGTGACTATAGCTATCGCAGTCAACGCATTCGCATGATATTTCAGGATCCAAGCACCTCACTGAATCCTCGCCAGCGGATTGGGCAAATTCTTGATGTTCCTCTTCTGCTCAATACAGAGCTCAATACAACCGAGCGGGAAAAACGGATCAATCAAACATTGCGGCAAGTTGGCCTGCTGCCTGACCATGCCAATTATTATCCTCATATGTTAGCCTCAGGCCAAAAACAGCGGGTAGCACTGGCGCGGGCATTAATATTACAGCCTCAGATTATTATTGCTGATGAAGCATTAGCATCACTTGATATGTCTATGCGCTCTCAAATAATTAATCTGATGTTGGAATTACAGGAAAAACACGGGATTTCTTACCTCTATGTCACCCAGCATCTTGGCATGATGAAACATATCAGCGATCAGGTCTTGGTCATGCATCAAGGCGAAGTTGTCGAACGGGGAAATACAGCTGAAGTGTTGGCTTCTCCGCTGCATGATATGACCCGCCGCCTGATCGCCAGCCATTTCGGTGAGCCACTCACCTCTGATGCTTGGCGACAGGATATTCCCTGACGCATATAAAACAATAATCACTGCTCGGAGCAGAACGCAAAATACAGCACATTTCTCTCCAGCGTGATAGAATCACTGGGTTTATTAACAATAAAATGCCGTATTGATATTGTCTCTGTTAGCAATTTTAATCCATTAATATCATTATTGGCTTTATCACACAAGGATACTGTTATGGGCTTTATGACCGGCAAGCGCATTCTGATCACTGGCGTCGCCAGTAAACTCTCCATCGCTTATGGTGTTGCAAAAGCAATGCATGATCAGGGAGCCGAACTGGCTTTCACTTATCAGAATGACAAGTTAAAACCTCGTGTTGAAGAATTTGCGGCTTCCCTAGGCTCTACTCTCGTTCTGCCTTGCGACGTGGCTGAAGATGCAAGCATTGAAGCTCTGTTCACTGAATTAGTTAAAACATGGTCAAAATTTGATGGCTTTGTTCACTCCATTGGTTTTGCACCTGCTGATCAGTTGGATGGCGACTATGTCAATGCCGTTACCCGCGAAGGCTTTAAAATCGCACACGACATCAGTTCTTATAGCTTTGTTGCTATGGCAAAAACTTGCCGTGAAATGCTGAATCCAAATTCTGCTTTGCTGACCCTCACCTATTTGGGTGCAGAGCGTGCAATCCCTAACTATAACGTGATGGGTTTGGCAAAAGCATCTCTGGAAGCTAACGTTCGCTATATGGCTAACACCATGGGTGCGGAAGGTATTCGTGTTAACGGTATCTCTGCTGGCCCTATCCGTACTTTGGCCGCTTCCGGCATCAAAGATTTCCGTAAAATGCTGGCTCACTGTGAATCCATTAACCCAATTCGTCGTACGGTAACAACTGAAGATGTCGGTAACGCTGCGGCATTTTTATGTTCGGATCTGTCCGGCGGTATTACCGGTGAAATCCTGCATGTTGACGGTGGTTTTAGCATTGCAGCAATGAATGAGCTGGAATTGAGATAATCAGTTAATCATCCTTGATGATTAGCGTAAAAGGCCGGGAAAATGAGTTTTTCGGGCCTTTTATTATTGATAAAAATAATACATTAATTGCTTAATTAAATTATCACTAATAGATAAAGATTAATTTTAAATTAAAATATAAAAAAATTTTGAAAATCGATTAAAGCCTTTTTAATTAAGGAGTTAAATGATATCACCTTATAATTATTTTAATGAAATTAAAAATATCATCTCATTTCCTTGCACTAATCAGTAATCTGTCCTTTAATATAATCAACAAGTTAACTTTCATAAAATCGATTATCAGTACAATATTTTATTTTTATTATCATTTTAACCTTTTAGTTTAAATATTATATTTCATACTTTTATAGAGTTTAATAATGTTTATTATTTTATCAAGGTGCATAAAATGAAAAATGACTTTTTAATTATATCTAATATGTTTAAATCCATTACGAATATAACACTACCAGAATGTCTGGAAAATTATGACCCATCAAAAGAAATTGAATCTTTTTGGAATGAGTTTAGTAAATCATTATATGGCTGGCCATCAGCATTGGAAAATTATGAATATGCATATAAATTCGATGAACAAGATATTGACACAATTATTAAGAATATAAAAAAAGTAACAACTTATTTAGGAGCACTTGGCTGTGGATATCTAGGTCATGGTTATATTGCCAGCATCAGTCATACATTGAAAGAAATTGAATCAGATTTTAGTAAGGTAAATGATTTCATTTCAAAAATAACACAACCATTTGAAATAGCTAAAGTTAATTTTGAGTGTAAGAAAAATTTCGCCGGAAAAACACATATAAAAATCCAAAAATTATTAAAAATCATTCCCGACGGAGAAAATAAAAAGCAAATATATAAAATTTCTTTATTGATAGAAGAAATTATTTTAAACATATCAGATGTTTCATTTAGCCTGGAAACTATAAGCAATTCGGTGAATAGGCTTAATGGACAAATAAAAACAATTAACAATACTTACAATAATTTAATTGAATATTTTAATAAAGAAAATAAAAAAGATATTTTCACAAGAAACTATAGGCAATGCATGGTTTATTTTAGCGACCTAACAAATAAATTAAATTTATTTTCCTATGATTACAAGTCATTTAATAAGAATAATATATTAATTATCTTATAATCAATACAAGGTGAATTTATGAAATTATTAACAATTTCTATTGTTTATTTTGTATAATAAATAAGATTCCAAAATAGCGCTACATCTTATACCCTCATAATTCTATGTATAACAATGGGTTGAAGAAGGTCATGTGTAGCAGAATTACGAAACGTTATTTATAATTAGATGTAAATATGCCATATAACACAAAATACAGGTCAGTTCTGGGTAAGTAGTTTTACATAACATATTCCCATATAGCGTGGTAATATATATCAAGGCCATGAAAAATGCCTTACTGAGTTCCTTTGTCCCATAATATTCATTACCGGAAATTTTTAAGGAGCGATACATGAAACTTTATTACCAACCTGGAACGTGTTCCCTATCTCCTCACATCATCCTCCGTGAAGCAGGGCTTGATTTCAGCGTTATTAAAGTTGATCTAAAAACGAAAAAAACGGAGAATGGCGACGACTTTCTCGCCGTTAATCCAAAAGGCCAGGTGCCAACTCTCTTGCTAGATAACAATGAGATCCTTACCGAAGGATCTGTTATTGTTCAATATATTGCAGACCAGAAACCGGAGAGAAAATTAATTGCACCCGCTGGGACGATGGAGCGATATCACCAGCTTGAATGTCTTAGTTATATTTCCAGTGAAATTCATAAAGGGTATTCGCCACTGTTTTTACCAGGAACACCAGACAATTATCGTCCTGTTGCTATTAATTATCTACTTAAAAAGTTCAATTATATAGATGAAATATTAGCAAAACAGCCCTACATTGCCGGAGATAACTTTACTGTTGCTGACGCTTATTTATTTACAGTCAGCAACTGGGCACCTTTGGTTCAGTTAGATTTATCCAGCCTGATACATCTTAAAGCCTATCAGGAAAAAATTGCAGAACGTCCAAATGTTCGTGATGCATTGAAGGCTGAAGGGTTAATTTGATCTACAGATAAACACACCGTTCCACACAGCATCAGTGGAACGGTTAAATACATTATTGCTCTAATTGCGTATTAATCTAATTGCTTCGCACGGAATTCATGGTCAGGTGTCACCATTCTGTCTTGAGCAGCGACAATCTGTAACTCATATTCGTTCATATCTTTGGTTGTTATCATAACTTCATAAACCGCAGCAGCGACATGTTCAAGAGCCGTTTGTAAAGACTCCCCTTTTAATAGATTAACTAATAGCAAACCGCTGGTTAAATCACCAACACCAACCGGCTGACGTTCGCCAAAATCCACTAAAAGCCGACTAACATGCCAACTATGCTCTCGAGTCACTAATAGCATTTCAAAACGATCAGCCCGGTAACCGGCACGACTAAGGTGTTTAACCAGTACAATATCCGGCCCTCTTTCGCACAGAGATCGGGCAGCCGTAACCGCCTGTTCGACATTGGTCACTTTCTGCATACTGAGCGTTTCAAGCTCCAGCAAATTTGGTGCAATGATATCACTCACAGGGAGCGCCTTTTCACACAAAAATTCAGCAACCCCCGGCGCAACAATACAACCTTTTTCTGGATGTCCCATAACAGGATCACAGAAATACCAAGCATCAGGATTCGCCGCCTTCACCCGTTTCACAATATCGATAATATGATTACCCTGCTCTGGTGAACCGATATATCCACTCAGAACTGCACTACAAGATTTAAGCTGTTCAATTTCTTCAATGCCCTGAACGATTTCGGTGAGATGGTCAGCCGGCATAACACACCCTTTCCATTGAGCATATTGGGTGTGATTTGAAAACTGGACAGTGTTCAACGGCCAGACATTTACCCCCATCCGGCGCATAGGGAATTCCGCAGCGCTGTTACCAGCGTGCCCAAAGACAACATGAGATTGAATCGAAAGGATATTTTTCACAATCGTGGCCTATATTTTTATTCTGGCTTCTGTTTGTAAGATAAAGTTAGGGTAAGAAAATGGGCAACATTACCGTTGCCCATTTATACCCTTCATATTTCAAGTTGCTGCTTTGTTGGCTGCGTTCACTTGCCGCCTCGCTGCAACTTGAAATCTATTGGGTATATACTCAATATTGGTTATTTCCAGCAGATCAAGCAATCGTGTTTTTTGCCACGACGCAACAATGTGTAACGATCAAACAGACGATTACTGTCAGTAAACACATATTCAGGTTCAGGCTGCTTTTCACCATTAACCGCAACAGCATTGGAACTAATCATAGTCCGTGCTTGTCCACGGGAAGGGACTAACCCGGCATTAACCAGAGCCTGTTGCAAATCTGCGCCTTTTTCCAGCTCGATTACCGGCATACCATCCTGTGCCAGTTGAGCGAAATCCTCTTCGGTCAAATCAGCGACCGCACCGGAGAACAAACTTTCTGTAATACGTTTAGCGGCTGCCAACCCTTCTGCACCATGCACCATGCCGGTGACCTGTTCTGCCAACACGTACTGGGCACGAGGTGCTTTGCCACTATTTCTGTCTTCTTCTTCCAAAGCATCAATATCTTCAAGACTCATAAAGGTAAAGAACTTCAGGAAGCGATAGACATCGGCATCCGCAGTGTTAATCCAGAATTGATAGAATTTGTATGGGCTGGTTTTCTTCGGATCCAACCAAACAGCCCCACCTTCTGTCTTACCAAATTTAGTGCCATCAGATTTAGTAATCAGAGGAACAGTCATACCAAATACTTGCTTCTGGTTGATACGACGGGTTAAATCAATACCAGAAGTAATATTCCCCCACTGGTCAGAACCACCAATCTGCAACTCAACACCATGCACTTCATTCAGGCGGGCAAAGTCATACGATTGCAGCAAGTTATAAGAAAACTCAGTGAAAGAAATACCCACATCATCACGGTTCAAACGCTGTTTAACCGCTTCTTTGTTAATCATCTGATTAACCGAGAAATGTTTGCCGATATCACGCAGGAACGTTAAAACATCCATGTTGCCAAACCAATCATAATTATTGGCTGTTTTAGCGCTGTTCTCACCACAATCAAAATCCAGGAAAGGTGAAACCTGCCGGCGGATTTTTTCTACCCACTCTTTAACGGTATCTTCAGTATTCAACTTACGCTCAGTGGCTTTGAAACTGGGATCACCAATCAAACCCGTAGCCCCACCGACCAACGCCACCGGTTTATGCCCGGCCAGTTGGAATCGTTTTAAACACAGCAAGGGAACCAGATGCCCCAAATGCAAGCTGTCAGCGGTCGGATCGAAACCACAATAGAGGGAAACAGGGCCTTGCGCCAGTCTCTCTACTAACGCATTTTCATCCGTAACCTGGGCAATGAGGCCCCGCTCTTGCAGTTGTTTTATCAGGTTATTGCTAGACATTAATGACTCCATCAGTTTGTTTATTTTGTCTGTTGTATAAATCGCGATTCAAAAAGAGTGCGGCATAGCATAAAGCGCCAATACTATAAGTGCCAGTATTAAAAATGGTAATCCACTATTTATGGTGCAAGCCTGTCAACATACCAGCTATCACCTTCCCGTTGATAAATAAACCGGTCATGGAGCCGACTTGAACCACCTTGCCAAAACTCGACAGAATCAAAGGTCACTCTAAATCCACCCCAGAAGCTGGGTAAAGGAACCTCACCATTGAGGAATTTCTGTTTCAGCTCAAGGAATTTCCCTTCCAAAATACCGCGTGTGGAAATACGGGATGATTGTTGCGACACCCATGCAGCAATCTGGCTATCTTTAGGGCGACTATGGAAATATTTCACCACTTCAGCAGGAGAAAGACGTTCAGCTTTACCCAGAAAAGAAACCTGCCTTTCCAGTGGATGCCAAGGGAAATGAAGGCTGATTTTGTTATTCTGCATCAAATGTTTTGCCTTCCGGCTGCCTAAATTTGTATAAAAAACCAAGCTATTGGCATCAAAATGCTTCAATAACACAATGCGTTGATACGGTTGGCCATGCTCATCAACCGTGGCGATACACATTGCTGTTGGATCATACAATTTGGCTTCACATGCCTGCTTGAGCCAACGCTCAAAAAGTTCGATGGGTTCTTTGGTCAAATCTTTACGTCTTAACCCGCCACGAACATATTCGCGGCGTAATTCTGCAACATCAAATTCATTACGTTCTGACATTATGTAGCCCTGCTTATGACTCATTAAATACCAGACAGCTTATCATTGTTATTCATTAGTAACAGGATAAATTGCACCTAAAATAGTTTCAGTACTGGCGCCAGTCACAGAGGGTAAATTTCCTGAAGCCCCCGACATCGTACGGAATGCTAACCAGGCAAATGCCAGTGCTTCCATATCATCACCACTAAGACCATATTTATCTGTCGGACACACTTCCGTCCCCGGCAATAATGCCGAAAGTCGACTCATTATTTGTGGATTACGCGCGCCACCACCACAAACCAGCAGACGTTCACACCCACCACTCAACATAATTTGCTGTGACACAGACACCGCCGTCAGTTCGGCCAGCGTTGCCTGAACATCAACAAATGATACATCAGGGAAATTAACTAATTGTGCCTCCAGCCAGCTCATATTGAAATACTCCCGGCCGGTGCTTTTAGGCGCTGGCCGTGAAAAATAGTGATCAGAGAGCATTTGTCTGAGTAAGCTGTTATTGACGACACCTTCCCGTGCCCATTGACCATCTTTATCATAAGGTTTTTTCTGATGGCGCCATACCCAGCTATCCATCAGCATATTACCCGGACCGGTGTCATACCCTTTGACTAACGATCCAGGTAACAGCGTCGTTATGTTGGCAATACCACCAATATTGAGAATTATCCTGCGTTCTGTTGGATGACCTAACACGGCAAAATGAAAAGCCGGAACTAATGGCGCACCCTGCCCACCATATGCCATATCCCGCCGGCGAAAATCACCAACCGTCGTCATCCTGGTTAAAGCCGCGATACGGTTATTATCGCCAAGCTGCATAGTGAAAGGCGTGTGACTGTCCGGCTCATGCCAAACGGTCTGCCCATGGCATCCCACAGCAATGATATCGCTTGTCGTTAACCCAGTTTTAGTGAGTAAACCTTGCACAGCTTCAGCGAATAAAGAACCCAGCTCATAATCTAACCGGCCTATTGCAGATAATGTCGTTTGTTGCCCCTGACAAACTGCGAGAATTTTTTGCTTCAGTTCATATGGAAACGGATGTGAATAACTAGCTTGTTGAGCAACAACTTTATCGCTGATTGCGGCAAGCACCACATCAACTCCATCCAGACTTGTACCCGACATAACACCAATATAACGACTTGACTTCATAACCATTAATTTGCCTTCCTGCTTAAAATCTACCTTGATAAAATCAGAAACCACGCCAATAACTATAAAGCGCGGTGGTTTTAGCTGTATATGGTTAATAGGAAAACAAAGGAATAAAACCTAAGTTTTGGAAACAACTTCACAAAAAATGCGGAATTTTTCATTAATAGCTATTTCTTTTAAAAATCTCTATTGACGTTTAATATATGTTTAGCACTAGATTGCTAATGTACCGATTATTCTATCCGAATAAATTTTTTATTACTTGTTGCCAATGCCGGTTGTAGCCTGGTTGTCCATAAGCTATCAGATTTCCGCAGTCAGGCATCAAAATCAGGAGTTATTATGTTTAAGCATTTTTTAGTTAGCGCGGTTGCCGTTGCATCATTATCAGGCTGTGTCAACACCGATTCTCTTTCTGGTGATACCTATACTGCCGGACAAGCTAAACAAGTCCAAACAGTCTCTTACGGTACGATTGTTTCCGTTCGTCCTGTCAATATTCAAGCAGGCAGCAATGAGAATGTATTAGGTGCTATCGGTGGCGCAGTTCTGGGTGGCCTGGTTGGTAATACTATTGGCGGGGGTAGTGGCAACACATTGGCGACTGCCGCGGGTGCCGTTGCCGGTGGTGTTGCAGGCCAAAACATTCAGGGGGCACTCAACACAACTAAAGGTGTAGAATTGGAAATTCGTCGTGACAGCGGTGAGAGTATCATTGTTGTTCAAAAACAAGGTAAAACAGTCTTCAGTAAAGGCCAACGTGTCAGAATCGCAGGCCAAGGTAATAATCTGACGGTTTCACCTCGACAATAAAATATAGATAAGAAAACCGTGACTTCATCTTTGTAAGTCGCGGTCTTCTTTCATCCGGTTAGCATTTCATGGATATCGTAATTACTATCTACTCTGTAATTGGATAATATTTTGCTCTAGTTTCTGCACTAAAGTGGAAAGAAAAGCAAGTTCCTCGCGTGAAATACCATCCAGAATCTCATTTCTTGTCGATTCAATAACACCATCTAGCTCCCTAATAACTGATGCAGAGTCTTCAGTCAGCTTGATTCTTTTTGCACGACGATCATTGGCACAAGTATGCCGGGTGATAAGTCTTTTTTCCTCAAGCTGATCTAATGTTCTGACTAAAGATGGTTGTTCAATACCGATAGCTTTCGCCAACTGTATCTGAGATTGCTCCTGGGGTAACCGGCTAATATTGTATAGCGTTACCCAATGAGTCTGAGTTAATTCCAACGGCTTTAAACGATAATCAATTAAAGCACGCCAAATACGGACTAACCGTGCCAGATCTGATCCCAATGTAGATTCCAATTGTCCCTCCTTAAATAACTAGCCTACTAAACATAACAGCCAAATTTTTCTAAATCAGGCTAATTAGCCTTAAAAAAGTATATATAACTTCTGTGTAATCACAGTAAACTCTTAGTAACTAACTAATTCAGGTAACTATAACCAAGAACAACTAAACTTAAATTCAATTCAGAACAAAACAATTAACATACAATATTTTTAACACAAAAACTATCAGAACTATGAATACAAACAAATAGAAACCAATAAATATCATTCAATACTTTATTCCAAGTACTATAAGGATAGCTGTCATCTAAATGCTAAGCTATCTATTTTTACATTAATGTTGTTTTTATTTTACATTTGTCACACAATCAAACTAAAAATTCCATTCAAAACATAATGTTATAAAAAATTCAAAATAAAAACCGCTAACCTTCCCGTTAAGCAATAAATAAAAAAATAACAAACAAAACACCTTAAATTATAGTAGAACATTTATAACTTCGCCAAAAATATAACTCTATATAAGTAAATCATTGAATTGTTAACTCTAATAACCTCAAAATTTTCTAATTAAAATAGTGATGGCTGCTCAGGCAGTTCTTCATCTGTCTGATTTTGTGCTCTCACTGCACGTAAATATCTTTGCCGGCACAATCTCAATACTTCACGCTTTTGCCCATCTGACATTTTCATCCAATTAAATCTTTCTTCCCGGCTGCGATAACATCCCAAACAGAACCCCCGCTCATTAGCCTGACAAATTCCTCGACAAGGAGTGGGAATAGCAAAGAACTCTAGTTGCTCGACCATCACATCCCGTTTCCTATACAGTTCATATACTATATTTAATTATAAACCCAGATGAGAATAAATTATAATTATGGATAAATTGAACTGTAACCGTAAGACACGTTATAGTTAGTGGTTTTTGTGCGGCCTGCCGCACAAAAATACTGGTAAAACCATTAAATGAGAGGTAATTATGCGCTTACTCCACACCATGATCCGCGTTGGTGATCTGCAACGCTCCGTTGATTTTTATACTGAAGTATTAGGAATGCGCCTGCTACGCGTCAGTGAGAATACAGAATATAAGTACTCACTCGCCTTCGTTGGCTACACAGATGAAAGCGAAGGGGCGGTGATCGAGTTAACTTATAACTGGGGAGTTGACCATTATGCAATGGGAGATGCCTTTGGTCATATTGCATTGGGTGTCGATGATGTCGCAGCCACTTGCGAATCTATTCGCAAAGCAGGTGGTAACATTACCCGTGAAGCCGGCCCGGTAAAAGGTGGAACAACCGTTATTGCTTTCGTTGAAGATCCAGATGGTTACAAAATTGAGCTTATTGAAAACAAAAATGCCAGCAACGCCCTGGGTAACTCAATCTGATGTCTGACAAAAAAGAGCCAAACGTCCTTAGTAGGCGTTTCCGAGGTTATTACCCTGTTGTTATTGATGTTGAAACTGGCGGCTTTAATGCCAAAACAGACGCGTTACTTGAAATTGCCGCCATCACACTGGAGATGGATGATCAAGGTTGGCTGGCGCCAAGCGAATCACTTCATTTCCATATTGAACCATTTGAGGGCGCAAATCTTGAACCAGCGGCCCTAGAGTTTACCGGCATCGATCCATCAAACCCGCTACGTGGAGCAGTAAACGAGTATGAAGCTCTGCACGCTATTTTCAAAATGGTTCGTAAAGGGATAAAAAATAGTCATTGCAGTCGGGCCATTATCGTTGCGCACAATGCTAACTTTGATCATAGCTTTGTTATGGCTGCCGCAGAACGCGCCAGACTGAAACGGAATCCATTTCATCCATTTGCGACTTTTGATACGGCTGCTTTGGGTGGCCTGGTATTAGGACAAACGATTTTAGCAAAAGCCTGCGCCACAGCCGGGATCCCATTCGACAATAATCAGGCTCACAGCGCCTTATATGATACTGAGCGTACCGCTGAATTATTCTGTGAAATGGTTAATCGCTGGAAACAACTTGGCGGCTGGCCCTTAGCGACAACAGAAGAAGAAAAAACCGGATAGACTTATAGCTAACTATAAGATTAATATAATCAAATTAAAATTTAAGCAATAACAAAAACCCCCATATATCAACATATGGGGAGATAACATAATAGCCTGTCGCTAATTTAAAAATTATTCTGTCGCGTTTTCATCCTGAGAGCGATATTTATCAGCGGTTTCTTTAATTAATGTTTGTAGCTCACCACGTTGATACATTTCAATAATAATATCGCATCCACCTATCAACTCACCTTCGACCCAAAGCTGAGGAAACGTTGGCCAGTTAGCATACTTTGGCAATTCTGCACGAATATCTGGATTTTGCAAAATATCTACATAAGCAAAACGTTCACCACATGCAGATAAAGCCTGAACAACCTGGGCAGAAAATCCACAATTTGGTAATTTAGGAGAGCCTTTCATATACAGCAGAATCGGGTTCTCTTTAATTTGGCGCTCAATCTTCTCAATAATCGTCATTTTTATTTCCTTTAAACCAACAGTATGTTGATAACCAACATCGTCACAATATTGGCGGAGAATACCATTTTCTCTCACCAATATGCATCCTGATATTTTCTTATCCTGGTAAGGATGGCCTTTATCAGGCAAAGATCAAGCAAACAGCAGCAAAAATGGCAATCATCACCAACGTGCTCACCGCAGTAAATAAGCCAAGCTTCAAATCGGTATTCATCGATCCCCCCTAAGAATAGAAGTCTATAACCAAAAATACCATTCAGTTAACATGGTTAATTATCCTTACATTAAGGAAAAAACATAAAATAACGATCACCCTGTATTTTATAACATTGATTATTGCTTTCACTTTTGAGCCAGATCAGACAAAATTCAGGATTTATCGCTAAATTATTGCCAGCAGACACCCTAATGTATAAAGATACTGGTAAATAATTAACAAAGAGTTTTAAATTTAGACCAAAAGGTCAGGAGTATTTCATCTCATGGCAACGATCAAAGATGTGGCTAAGCACGCTGGCGTTTCAACCACTACCGTATCCCATGTTATTAATAAAACCCGTTTCGTCGCCGAAGATACCAAGGCCGCCGTTTGGGCTGCTATCAAAGAACTGAGTTATTCACCCAGTGCTGTTGCCCGCAGTCTGAAAGTTAACCATACAAAATCGATCGGATTACTGGCAACGTCCAGCGAAGCCCCCTATTTTGCTGAAGTCATCGAAGCCGTTGAGAACAGTTGTTATAGCAAAGGCTATACGCTGATTTTGTGTAACTCACACAATAACATTGATAAACAGAAAGCCTATCTGGCCATGCTGGCACAAAAACGGGTAGATGGATTGCTGGTGATGTGTTCAGAGTACCCGGAACAATTGCTGGGAATGTTAGAAGATTATCGCAATATCCCAATGGTCGTCATGGATTGGGGGCAAGCCAGAAGTAATTTCACTGATACTATTATTGATAACGCATTCCACGGCGGTTATCTGGCTGGTCGCTATCTTATTGAACGTGGTCATCGTGATATTGGTGCGATCCCTGGCCCCCTGGCACGAAATACCGGTGGCGGCCGTCATCAGGGATTCTTGAAAGCCTTAAAAGAAGCCAGTATTCCAATCAGAGAAGAGTGGATTGTTCAAGGGGATTTTGAACCCGAATCGGGCTACAAAGCCATGCATCAAATTCTGAATCAAAAACAGCGTCCGACCGCAGTTTTCTGTGGTGGCGATGTTATGGCAATGGGGGCTATTTGTGCTGCTGATGAACTAGGATTACGCGTCCCACAGGATATTTCTGTGATCGGTTACGATAATATACGCAACGCCCGCTATTTCTCTCCGGCATTGACGACTATCCATCAGCCAAAAGAACGTCTGGGACAAATGGCATTTTCTATGTTACTGGATAGAATAGTCAGTAAACGTGAAGATGCACAAACTATTGAAGTACATCCACGTTTGGTTGAACGGCGTTCTGTCACAGATGGCCCCTTTATCGACTATCGCCGTTAATCCTCCCTATTCATCCTGAAGCCATTCAGCATTAAGAGTTTCACTATCGCCGAGATAGCCAAGAAGCCAACTTAATGCCGGAGAATGGCTATTTTGCACCCATGTCAAACAACACGGGCTATCCGGCAAAGGCTGCTCTAATTCCAATGCTTCCAGTTTTTTCTGCCGGATCAGCGGCATTGCCCTATGCTTAGGTGCCATCCCCACACATAAACCCTCGTTCAGACAAGCCAGACCAGATTCCCAATCAGGTACCACCAGTCTGCGCTGATTATCCAGAGTCCAGGTGTCACGCTTCGGTAAATTGCGGGATGTATCCTCAAGACACAAGCTAGGATAAGGTCGCATTTGATCATCTGACAGAGGGCCGGTCAGCTGAGTCAAAGCATGACCCGTACTGACGACACACAGCCAGGGCATAAATCCCATATCTCGGAAACTGTACCTTTCCCCTACCGGCGCTACCCGGGTGGCGCCAATTGCAACATCAACCCGGCCATCCACCAGCGCGTCCCATACACCATTGAATACTTCCTGATGAATAAACAGCTCTATATCAGGAAAATGGTGATAAAAATCAAGAATAAGCTGACGACTGCGTTCTGGTTTAACAACCCGGTCAATAGCAATACTGAATTGCCCTCTCCAGCCATTTGCAACCTGTTGGCACTGATGACGAGTGTCAATCATTTTTTTGATAACAGCGCGAGCCTCTTTGATAAAAATAGTGCCTGACTCAGTTAATTCCACATCCCGATGACGACGTTCAAACAACGGGACCGCAAGCCACTCTTCCAGTTGTCTTACGGTATAACTGATTGCAGAAGGGACGCGGTGAAGTTCCGTTGCAGCAGCACTAAAACTTCCCGTTCTGGCAACAGCATCCACAACTTCAAGTGAATATTCTGACCACATAATTTTACCTTTCAATTTTTTTCACAGCATTATCCAAATATTACCGTTTCACAAGTAAAAATCACGGCATATAGAATATGTAAAAATATTCTTATCTACCTACACAGCAAGTTATTTCAATCATGACATCCAAAGAGAGTAATCAAATGAAAAACTCAAGTCAGTTCATGTTCTACCTTGCAGGCTTGAGTATGCTGGGTTACCTGGCTATTGATATGTATCTACCGGCATTCGGCCCTATGCAACAAGAATTAGGTACATCGGCGAGAGCAATCAGTGCCAGCCTGAGCATCTTTCTTGCAGGTTTTGCCTTTGCTCAACTTTTGTGGGGGCCTCTTTCCGATCGCTTTGGAAGAAAGCCTATTATCATCACCGGGTTATCAATGTTTTCTGTTGGCTGTCTGGGTATGCTTTGGATAACAGACGCCACGCAACTTTTAGTTTTGCGTTTTATCCAAGCCATAGGTGTTTGTTCAGCCGCAGTTTCATGGCAAGCATTAGTTATTGATCGTTATGACGCCAACCATACTAAACGCGTTTTTGCCACGATCATGCCCCTAGTCGCACTTTCCCCTGCCCTGGCGCCTTTGATGGGTGCCTGGCTGTTACAACATGGCGGCTGGCGCATCATTTTTCTGGTATTACTGGCAATTACATTATTACTGCTGTTGCCTACTCTATTCCTGCAAGAAAACCGCCAAAAAAAGCGTGAGACTGAAACGCAGAAAAGCAATGTATCTTTCTTTACGTTACTAAAATCTCCGGTGTTCAGTGGCAACGTCCTGATATTTGCATCATGCAGCGCTGGTTTTTTTGCCTGGTTAACAGGTTCACCTTTTATTCTCAGTAATATGGGCTATAGCCCAAAGGATATCGGTCTGAGTTATGTGCCTCAAACGTTAGCCTTTATGGCCGGTGGTTATGGATGCCGCAGTATCTTGACTAAAATAAGAAGTGAAATTGTTTTCCCTTATTTGTTGGTTGGCTATGCTGTCAGCATGATTGTGCTGTATTTAATCGCAAAATTTAGCGAACCAACCATGTTAACGATTCTGATTCCTTTCTGTTTTATGGCCGCTATGAATGGTGCTTCATATCCCATTGCAGTCGCTAATGCTTTATCCGCTTACCCACAAGACAGTGGAAAAGCCGCCGCATTGCAAAACACGCTCCAATTAGGGCTCTGTTTTATTGCCAGCCTGATTGTTTCAGCATTTATTAACAATCCGCTTATATCGACAACCACTGTCATGGCTTCTACCATTATTCTGATGGCATTAGGATATTTTATACAGTGGAAAAAAAAAGCTGATCGCTGTATTCAAGCTGTTGAACAACATTCCTGATATTAATCAAATCGTTACTTCAATAAAGACTGTTAATTATCAATTAATTGCAGTCTTTATTTATTAATTGATGAAACAATTTTCCGCTTTTATACTCATACAAGTTCCTTATTCTAAATAACCCGAATTTGAGGTTTTCAGGAGCAATGATGACCCCCATGAAGTTTATGGATTAGTGATTTCTAGGGTTTCGCGCTTTAATTCTTTGCTATTTTTTGCATTTTGCTCCCTCGCATTCTGCTTTGTTAGCTAAAACGAGCCTCTCAATATTCCATCACCCTAACCTTGGAGAGTATATGAGTTCATCGCACATTGAAAACCAAAAAACTGTCATTAATTCCTGGCAGCGAATTGCCAATGAAATGCTACAAGAAGCAGGGATTCAGATTAATGGTCACAATCCCTATGATATCCAGGTAAAAAACCCTGATTTCTATAAAAGAGTTTTACAACAGGGCTCACTGGGATTAGGTGAAAGTTATATGGATGGCTGGTGGGATTGTGAGCGGTTAGATATTTTCTTTTATCGCGTTTTACGTGCTGGATTAGAAAATAAAATGCCCAATAATTTCAAAGATATAATGAGAATCGCAATAACCCGCTTACGTAATCTACAAACGCCAAAACGGTCATGGATTGTCGGTCATCAACATTATGATTTAGGCAGTGATCTTTTTACCCGTATGCTTGACCCTTATATGCAATATTCCTGCGGATACTGGAAACAAGCTAAAACACTGGAACAGGCTCAGCTTGATAAGTTGAAACTCATCTGCGAGAAATTGGAACTTTCTCCAGGTATGACCCTGCTGGATATTGGATGTGGTTGGGGTGGGCTATCAGCTTATGCCGCTAAAAATTATGGTATTTCCGTCACAGGTATAACTATTTCAGCCGAACAACAGAAATATGCACAGAAACAATGTACAAATCTGGATGTAAAAATCATTCTGAAAGATTATCGGGATTTACATGAGCAGTTCGACAGAATTGTTTCTGTCGGTATGTTTGAACACGTTGGACCTAAAAATTATGCGACTTACTTCGATGTTGTTCAAAGAAACTTGAAACCTGATGGCTTATTCCTGCTACATACCATTGGTTCCAGCAAAGCTAAGGCCAGTGCTGACCCGTGGATCAGCAAATATATTTTTCCTAATGGCTGCCTGCCTTCGATTGATCAAATAGCCCACACCAGCAAAAACTGTTTTGTTATGGAAGATTGGCATAACTTTGGCGCAGATTATGATCGAACATTGATGGTCTGGTATGAAAGATTTATTGCCAGCTGGCCGGAAATACAAGATAACTATAGTCCAACATTTAAACGCATGTTTAGCTATTATCTGAATGCCAGTGCAGGTGCATTTCGTGCACGCGATATTCAATTATGGCAAATCATGTTCAGCCCAAAAGGTATTGAAGGCGGGTTACGGGTAGCCCGGTAATTAACTAAAAGCTACAGTGGGAACCCACTGTAGCTTTTAGATATATTTATCACTAACGAAAATAACCAACATAGCCATTATCAAAAAAGGTCGTTTGATCAAATGCTATTTTCCCACCAGAAAATATCAAATCTAAATGATGGCTTCCCTTTACACCGCCTCCCAAACCAAGATGTAAACCAGGATGACGTTCTTCAAAACCCGCATTTCTGCCGTAAAGTGCTTTCACTCCCGTATTGGTGCCAATACCAAATTCTTCAACAATTCGATTTCCGTGATTATGGTTTAGATATAAATTAAAATCTCTGTTAAATTCCACATTGTCACAATCAAACCCAATGATTTCACCCTCTTTTATATTTATCGTCATCATATCATTGACAACTCCATACTTTATGGCAAAGGGTGCAGTACTCAAAAAGGTGCCACTAAAACTAACACTACCGTTAAGGTTCTTTATATGACTCGCAATTTCCCCAGGAATAACATCAAGATTTCCATTACCATCAATGGATGTCCACTGATGGTCTTTATCCAAATAACCTACAATTGAGTTTCCTTGATTATCTGTATATTGAATCTTCTGTGATCGACTTGATAGTTCAATCAATTTTTTGTTTCTTTCTGTTATTAATGTTTGTGGTTCGCTGAATGCCTCAATAAAATGAGGGCCATAATCTTTAAACAGTACTGATTTCTTCCACGATTCAGTAATAAATTTTCTTATTTTGATTAAATATTCTGGCCCTTGTGGAGATGCGCTCTTTAATGTTGATGATGCGTAAAGAAAGATAAATAAATCGCAATCGGATATTTTTTGTTTTATATCGTCTGCTGATGTTTCTTCTAAAAAAGCGAAATCAGATTTTACATTAAAATTCTTTTTGTACCCATGCATCTTTTGGGCAATATCGCTATGCTCAGTATCAGATCCAATAAATATCTTTATACATTCACCATGTCTTACTTTATCCGAAATTGCAGGGTGATATGATAAACAACGATACATATTTTCAAAACTTTTATCCATGAGAGCAATCCTATTTATTTTTAAGTAAGGGGAAGCCCCCTTACTTCAATTATAGAGAACCGCTAAGGGTTCTATTATAGGGAACCATTAAGGCCAAAGTGCTGTACCGAAAGGTACAACAGCCTGTGCATTCATCATTTCAACAGCATCATCATGTGTAGGTTCTTCAAGCCATTCATCTAACTCAATCGCGTTTTCCATAAGGTAGTCTCAAAAATATAGTTGTGAAGGTTAACCTGCACTTTACGAGAAAGCGCATTAACATAATAGTAACAATGAAAACCATATTAAGTAACATAATGCACAGAATACTGCGATGTAAATCACAAAAGGATCATTAACAGGCTCAACGAGCCTTGTTGGTATAAGCGACAAGAAAGTCCTCCTGTCGCTTCTTATTTATTGATTATTCGCCAATAACAGTGGCTGGAGACTGAAAGATAACCTGTTCCCGCTCTTTCTGAGCAAGAACGCGCTCCACTGTATCGACAAGCGCCTGAGTCTGTGAATCAATCTCAATATTCACTTTATGACCAAGACGTTTTTTGCCCAATGTTGTACGCTCCAACGTTTCAGGAATAAGATGGACACAAAAACGATTATTCACGACATCACCAATCGTCAAGCTAATCCCATCAATGCCGATAAATCCTTTATGCAGGATATATTTCATCAATTGCTTATTGTGGATCCGGAACCATATTTGATGATTATTTTCTGAAGTGAAAATTTTAGCTATCTCAGCAACAGTGATAATATGGCCGGACATCAAATGCCCACCAATTTCATCACCAAATTTAGCGGCCCGCTCCAGATTTACATAATCCCCTATCTGTAAATCACCAAGATTGGTCAGGCGTAAAGTTTCTTTCATTAAATCGAAACTGATCTCATCGCCTTCTATTTTGGTTACTGTCAGACAACAACCGTTATTAGCAACCGATGCTCCTGTTTCAATGCCTCGCAATAATTCAACCGGGAATTTAACGACATGAGTCCGAAAGTTGTTTTTTTCATCAATAGCAACTAATGGTGCTTTTCCCTGCACGATACCAGTGAACATAGGAGAACCTCTTAATGACCATGTAAAATTATTAGTTAGTTTATATCAAGTTGCCACTTATAAATACTACCTGAGCACTTGAATATAAACTCAGCATTATTGTTGGCTAATATAGTATTAAACAGATACAATACCTCAGTTAGTAAACGGTTGATTTTTCAAAAATCGTTTCTTATATGCAGGAATTTTTCTTAATATTTTTTACTTTCAAAAAGGTGTAATACGTGCAGAAGTATTTAAAAGAAGCGCGTAGTCTGCTCGCTCTGGGGATCCCCGTCATCATTGCCCAATTCTCACAAACTGCAATGGGGGTTGTGGATACAGTTATGGCAGGTAGCGTCAGTGCAACAGAAATGTCCGCGGTTGCTATTGGTGCCTCTATCTGGTTGCCAGTGATCTTATTTGGTTACGGCTTATTATTAGCTTTGACACCCACTATTGCGCAAATGAATGGTTCTGGTCGCAGAAACCTGATTGCCAGTCAAACTCAGCAAGGATTCTGGTTAGCCACTTTCCTCTCAATCATAATTATTTTTATTCTATACAACAGCAAATTTCTTATTGACAAGCAACACAATATAGATCCGCTTTTGGCAGAAAAAGCGGTTGGATTTATCCACGCAATAATGTGGGGGGCACCGGGCTATCTGTTTTATCAGGTACTCCGTAATCAATGTGAAGGTTTATCAAAAACCAAGCCAGGAATGATCATTGGTTTTTTAGGATTATTACTTAACATTCCGATTAACTACGTACTCATTTACGGTAAATTCGGCGCTCCCGCTCTGGGGGGTGTTGGCTGTGGTGTCGCTACCGCCAGCGTTTACTGGGCTATGTTCCTGTCAATGCGCTGGTATGTGAAACATTCGTCATCACAAAAGGATATCCGCCCTAAACATCGTTTTGTGGCACCAGAATGGCATACCTTGAAACGCATCTCAGCCCTTGGCTTGCCTATTGCTATGGCGGTATTTTTTGAAATTACCCTGTTTGCGATAGTGGCATTATTGATTACCCCTTTAGGCATTACCGCGGTTGCCGGGCACCAGATCGCACTAAATTTCAGTTCATTGATGTTTATGTTCCCAATATCTTTAGCCGCAGCAACCACTATCCGCATTGGCTACAACCTGGGGCAAAAATCTACCGAAAATGCCCGGATATCAGCTTATACCGGTCTTGCCGTCGGCTTGATATTTGCCGGCTTCACCGCGGCCTTTACTGTCATTCTGCGAGAGCCGATTGCCTTGATGTATAACGACAACCCTGAAGTTATCATCATGGCGTCAAATCTGATGCTGTTTGCCGCTTTTTACCAACTGTCTGATGCCATACAGGTGGTGGGTTCCGGTGTTTTACGTGGCTATAAAGATACGCGCTCTATCTTCTATATCACTTTCATTGCCTACTGGATTTTGGGGCTACCAAGTGGTTACATTCTGGGATTAACCGACTATGTTGTACCCGCTATGGGGCCACAAGGGTTCTGGATTGGCTTTATTATTGGCCTGACCGCATCAGCAGTGATGATATCCTCGCGTATTTTGTGGACACAAAAACAATCAGACGAGGCAGTTCTGCGGCGCTCAAGCCACTGATTTGCTTTCCCTAAAACCGGGGACGAATACTTAGCTGGTGGAATAAACGACAAATTCGCTGTAGCAGCTGCAAATACGAACAGTTGAACAACAATTTGTATTATTCCCTTGCCAGAAGGCTAACTCGCCGCTAATATTCGTCCCCGTTGTCACCAATGCAATTTAGATTGCGTCCGTAGCTCAGTTGGTTAGAGCACCACCTTGACATGGTGGGGGTCGGTGGTTCGAGTCCACTCGGACGCACCAGATTGTTTGGTTGATAGCGCTCTCTCTTTAGTGCGTCCGTAGCTCAGTTGGTTAGAGCACCACCTTGACATGGTGGGGGTCGGTGGTTCGAGTCCACTCGGACGCACCAAATCGCTGAAATCATTCTTCTGTTCTGAAATAGCCAATGAATTTTTCATAAGGAAATTGAGCAGTGAATTACAATCCCTGCTGTTATTTGCGTTATTTCGTCGTCCTAACGTTATAATTAATTCACATAATCATTTTTTGATTCATTTCACAGAAATAAATCTCTATAATACGACCCAATTTATAGTTGAATGGTTTCAGCACATTAATTTGCTTAATGCTGAAAAATTACAGATTGATAGTATGCATAAGCTCACATAATTACATATGCCTGATTTCACATAAAAAACACTGCATGTCTTCCCCGTCACCTGTCCTTAATGATGTTGCGCAACATTCAGCACCCTATGGTATCTGCGCAAACCATAAAGTTGGTGGTTCACTATTTTATCCATTAAAACCTGTAGATTAAGTTGTCATGAAAAAAACCAAAATTGTTTGTACTATCGGACCAAAAACAGAATCCGAAGAAAAACTGACCGAACTGTTGGATGCAGGCATGAATGTTATGCGCCTCAACTTTTCGCATGGAGACTATGAAGAGCACGGCCAGCGTATTCAAAATATCCGTTCAGTTATGACTAAGACAGGTAAACAGGCAGCTATTCTGCTGGATACTAAAGGCCCTGAAATTCGAACCATGAAGCTGGAAGGTGGCAATGATGTATCCCTGACTGCTGGTCAGACTTTCACTTTTACCACCGACACAACCGTTATCGGTAATAAAGACCGCGTTGCTGTCACTTACAGTGGTTTCCCTGCGGATCTGGCTCCAGGTAACACCGTTCTGGTTGATGACGGCTTGATCGGTATGAAAGTTAAAGAAGTCACTCAGTCAGAAGTCATTTGTCAGGTTTTGAACAACGGTGATTTAGGTGAAAATAAAGGTGTTAACCTGCCAGGTATATCTATCAGCCTGCCTGCCCTGGCAGAAAAAGATAAACAAGATTTGGTCTTTGGTTGCCAACAAGGTGTTGATTTCGTCGCCGCTTCTTTCATCCGTAAACGCTCTGACGTTCTGGAAATCCGCGAACATTTGAAAGCGCACGGTGGTGAAAATATACAAATTATCTCTAAGATTGAAAATCAGGAAGGTCTGAACAACTTTGATGAGATCCTGGAAGCTTCTGACGGGATCATGGTTGCCCGCGGTGACCTCGGTGTTGAAATCCCGGTAGAAGAAGTTATCTTCGCCCAGAAGATGATGATCCAAAAATGTAACATGGCCCGCAAAGTTGTTATCACTGCAACTCAAATGCTCGATTCCATGATCAAAAACCCACGCCCTACCCGTGCCGAAGCCGGTGACGTAGCTAACGCCATTTTGGATGGTACTGATGCAGTTATGCTTTCCGGTGAAAGTGCAAAAGGCAAATATCCAGTAGAAGCCGTAACTATCATGGCAACAATTTGTGAGCGCACAGATCGTGTCATGCCAAGCCGCATTGAAGCTGTCAATTGCCGTAAATTACGCGTGACCGAAGCGGTATGCCGTGGCGCCGTTGAAACAGCCGAAAAGCTGGAAGCCCCTCTGATTGTAGTCGCAACCTATGGTGGTAAATCTGCTAAATCTATCCGTAAATACTTCCCTGGCGCACCTATTCTGGCATTAACCACCAATGAAGTGACTGCACGCCAATTGCTATTAGTTAAAGGTGTTTCTACTCAAATCGTTAAAGAAATCGCATCTACCGACGATTTCTATCGCATCGGTAAAGAAGCAGCACTGGTCAGTGGGCTGGCGAAGAAAGGCGAAATCGTGGTTATGGTATCTGGTGCTCTGGTGCCAAGTGGCACAACCAACACGTCGTCTGTCCACGTTCTTTAATTTGATATGTAGATTTATTTCTGAAACACCGCAAACGTGGCGGTGTTTCAGGGCATTAGATAGCTGATTTTCCCTGCTAATTTGATGGAATACCAAACCACCAAGGCAACAATTACTCATCCTCTCAATCATCGTCACCAATCGCTGACATAGGCGTGCCATCAACCGGCGTCACCTGTTTTCGTTCAATCAGATCAGGTATTTCCCAACCGGATGTTAACCGGGATATAAATAATTAATCGGGCTATTCATGCACCATCAATTAGTCAATTCATTAATAGGATGGACTGTCACTGAATAATCCGATTCTCCCAATGAATACATATGAAAATCAATTATTTCTTTATCAAATAGCACAATATGTTAAATACCAAATAAATATAAAAGCTGATACAAGAAGATAAATTATATAACATTTAAATAAACATAAAAAGATGACATTTATTTACATAAAATAAAGATGCTCGCTTATTCTTATATAATAAGATAGTCAATTCTCAATGAAAACGTTATGTTCATGTTATTATTAGTTTAATTACATTATATCCGTCATATCTAAGGTCATTTTAAAATCCGCAATCGAAGACATAAAACAATTTCTATCCATTCAACCATATTGCCCTATTCATTCGAACTTGTATAATAATAATGCCATCTTCTATTCCTCCTGATCAGAAAATGGCTTAACCCTCATCCACAATGAAGTTTCCCAGCATTACGTCATTTGCGGAAACCCCATTTTGCATGTTATCAACATCTCTGTCTTAATCATGGTTCTTCGAAAGCTTTCCCTACTTCGTTTAAATTCTGGAACTCACTTGTTATTCCGGTCGCTTTTGCCTGAATAGAGCACAAAATATCCTGACGACTAAAAATCGAAGCTTGCAACAATGCTGTTTGTTGTAATGACTCGTAAACACCATGATCACGACTGTAAAGCATAGCCCGTTTAACCCCGTTAATAGCAATCGGGGGCCGATCCGCTATACGTCGGGCAGTCGCTAAAGCCCCCTCGATCAATGTCTCCGCAGAAGGGAAGATCTTTACCACAAGTCCTAAATCATGAGCCTGAGCGGCATTCAGTGTATCCCCTGTGAGTGCAAGATAGCGAGCCATACCACCAGGGATCAGATGTTGCAGACGCTGAAGGATACCTAAGTCAGCCATCATACCGATATTGGTTTCCTCTATACGAAACTTCGCGTTTTCAGCAGCAAAACAAAAATCACATGCAGCAATTAGGTCAAATCCTGCACCGAGACATGCTCCTTGTACTGCGGCAATGACCGGGAAGCGGGCACGTTCCAATACATTTATCGCCTCCTGCATTTGTAATAAGCTAAACTGCATAGCTTCCCGCTCATTAGGATTAGTCGTATGGGTTTCTTTGCTGGAGGCGAAAATTTGCAAGTCAAGCCCACCACAGAATGCGCTGCCTTGCGCAGAGATCACCATTGCCCGTACCTCTCCTGAGCGACTGAGTTGCTCTATTGCCTCAGGAAATAGTTTCCAGAACGCCAGTGCCAGGCTGTTTGCCTTTTCGGGGCGACTGAGCTGCAAATGAGCGACTCCGTTGTCAACGGTGATGTTAAAATACTCGTTGGATTGATCAATTAGCATAGAAGACTCCTCTTACCAGTTTGAATCTGAGCCTAGAATTCAACCTGAGTATTGTCAAGGTGCTTATCTACAATAAGATTCAGTTAACAAATTTGTTTTAAGCGAAACCCTAAATTTATGTATGCGAAATGTCTCCATGTAAGATATATCCCTATGACTCAATAGACGCAAGATGGCTTCGATGTGGTGTTGTTTATTTATAAGAATTTTTAACTAAAATTATTTCGGAGAATATCATCCCCTTATGGAATAGGATTTCTTTGATTAAAATGTTACTCAATCGTTTTGTTTTTTTACATTCAGATGAAAATTACCCACCTACTAAAGAGAAAATTTGAAATAATTGGTTTTCATGACAAAAATTTATTCTCTTTCTAAAAAACTTTGTGTAATACTTATATGGCTACTTGGAGATTAACTTAAATCTAGAGGGTATTATAATGAATCGTACTAAAATTGTACTGGGTGCAGTAGTTCTGGCTTCTACTCTGTTGGCTGGTTGTTCAAGCACTGCTAAAGTTGACCAACTGTCTTCTGACATTCAGACTCTGAATGCAAAAGTTGATCAACTGAGCAATGACGTGAATGCAGTTCGTACTGACATTCAAGCCGCTAAAGACGATGCAGCTCGTGCAAATCAGCGTCTGGATAACCAAGTTCGTTCCTACAAAAAATAATTTTTTGTAATAAAGTACAAAAATGGCGCACAGGTCATCTGTGCGCTGTTTTTTTTATCATGAAGCTCTGTCAGAAAAATATTCGCTGACCTCCCTGTCTGCCATAAAATATTAATTTTCCCGATAGATTGGCCCAGGCTGATATAATGGCGGTAATTTAAACGATTCAGATACACCTTCATTAACTTCTTGTTCTGCATCTTTAGCATCGTCTTCCATCGGCACTCTATTTTCTTCCCGCAGATCCTGTTGTGTTTCAGGCTGTGTATTTTCACTTACCAGCACCGGCATACCAGAACGGCGTACAATAGCTTGTTCAACAATATTTTTATCTGTCTTGTTATCATCAATGAATTTGTTCAAACCAGCTGATCGGACAATCTGTAATGTCTGTGGATCATCTCCCTCTTTTTTAGACAACGGCTGATGGACTTCAATATAACGTTTACCATCCGGCTCGACAGAATACTTAACGGCTTCATTGATAATCTGTACTCTGGTTCCACGGGAAACCGTATTAAACACAGCTTCAATATCATCAGGACGCAGACGAATACAACCCGAACTCACCCGCATACCAATGCCAAAATCAGCATTTGTGCCATGAATCAAGTATTCTCCGCGCCCAGCAGCTAAACGCAATGCAAATGCCCCCATTGGGTTTTCCGGGCCAGCAGGAACAACCACAGGTAAGATAATCCCCTGTTCAGCATAATGCTTACGAATATTCTTAGTCGGCGTCCAGGTTGGATCTTTAATTAGCTGGCTTACCGATGTTGTCATCACGGGTGTGTTACGACCAAGCTGTCCAATGCCAATTGGGTAAACGATGACTTTGTTTTTTCCTTTAGGGAAATAGTAAAGTCTTAGTTCAGCAAGGTTAATCACAATCCCCTGCCTTGGTGTATCAGGCAACAACATTTGTGATGGAATAATCAGTTCAGAACCCGGAGCAGGCAAATAAGGATCGGTACCGGGATTAGCTTCCAGCATTGCCAGTAATCCAATTTTATATTCGGCGGCAATGGCCTCCAGAGAACGTCCGTCATCTGGCACAACAAATGTCGTATTTTCGCCAATTAAACGACTATTGGCAGGTGGCAAGGTATATTCTGTAGCGCTGACGGTATTCGTCAGCGCACTTAACAATAACATGCCGATAAACGTTAAAACTCGTTTCATGCTCGCTTCCTGGAATGACTTCTGAATGTTATCGGATAAATTAAGCGCGAAAGGTTGAAGCCTTATTCACCTGTCGTGACCGTGTATATTATCAGCCGCAAAAGAAACGCGTAAGACTGCCACTTAAACCATTTTACTTGCCGTATTGCGGATGGCATATATCATCGCATGCAGCCCCTGTGTCCGTGATGGTGTTAAATGTTGCTCCAGAGAAAGTTTTGCAAAATATTCAGCCACATCCAAATCCAGAATCTCCTGAGGCGTCTTGTCCTGAAAAAGAATAAAAACCATCGCAACCAACCCTTTCACGATAGCGGCATCACTGTCTCCAACAAATTCCACTTTGCTTTGGTTATTCTTCCTCAGCAAAATCCACACCTGACTCTGACAACCGGCGATTAAATGCTCAGGTTGACGCTGTTCGTCAGTCAGTGGGGACAACCTCGCCCCCAGTTCAATCATATAGAGATATTTTTCTTCCCAATTTTGACAGCGGGAAAAATTACGTAACAATCTATTTTGGTCGGGCAAACTTGCCATGACTTTTTCCTTATATCACTCTTTCGATCTATGACCGTCTCAACCAAGCAGTTTTTCTATCCGCTGCAATGCAGCAACAAGAGCATCAATCTCTTCTTGCGTAGTATAAATCGCCAGCGATGCCCTGCACATACTGGAAACGTGATAATGTTCCATCAGCGGAAGTGCGCAATGATGCCCGGTACGAATAGCGATTCCATATTGATCAAGGAAACTTCCCACATCATAAGCATGATGGCGGCCAAGGTTGAACGCGATAACGCCCTGACGTTGCTCAGGACCATATAATCTCAGTGACCTGACCTCTTTCAGCCGAGTCATTGCATAATCCATCAGCGCCTGTTCATGTTGCTGAATTTTATCCAGCCCCAGTGAAGTGACATAATCAACCGCAGCGCCAAGCCCAATAATTCCCGCTATATTCGGCGTCCCCGCTTCAAACCGCCATGGTGGTTCCGCATAGGTTATCCCTTTTTGCAAGCTGACGTGTTTGATCATTGCTCCGCCACCTTCCCAAGGTGGCATTGCGTCCAGAAGGGATTTACGCCCATAAAGCACGCCAATTCCTGTTGGTCCATATAATTTATGGCTGGAAAAAACATAGAAATCGCAACCCAGATCCTGCACATCAACTTTCTTGTGCATAATGGCCTGAGCGCCATCAACCAGAATATGTAACTGCCCCCCCTGCTCATCAGCCACTCTTCTTGCCTGTTGTATAATTTCACGTACAGGGTTCACTGTGCCGAGCACATTAGACAGGTGAGTAAAAGAAAGTAATTTAGTACGTGAATCAATCAGGGATGCTAAAACCGATTGATCCAGCTCACCAGTTTCATTCAGTGACCACACTCTGATTTCAAACCCAATTTGTTCCGCCAACATATACCACGGAACAATATTGGCGTGATGTTCCATTTCAGTAATCACAATATTATCGCCACTCTTGATAAATTTGCGGCCATAACTGTTAGCTACCAGATTAATCCCTTCTGTCGTACCTTTGACGAAAACAATCTCTTTATCACTTTGAGCATGGATGAATTGCGCCATCTGGTGGCGCACATTTTCAACCATACGGGTAGCAGCAGAACTGAGAGTATGAATTCCCCGGTGAACCGCCGCATACTGGTGTAAACAGAATTCACTTTCCCGTTCGATAACCGAAACCGGCTTTTGAGCACTGGCGGCACTATCAAGATAAACCAGCGGATGCCCATTGACCTGCTGAGTGAGTACCGGGAAATCCTGTCGTACCTTTTTTACAGAGAAGGTCATTTTTTCACTCCCGCTAAACGCTGTTTAATCTGTTTCATGACAACGGCTTTCAGGGCTTCATCTTCAATAGACTCAGTAAGTTCGGCAGCAAAAGCAAATATAATCATATGTTGCGCATCACACCGGCTGATACCACGTGATTGCAGATAGAACAGCTGTTCTTCATCTATCCGGCCAACGGTCGCACCATGACTGCACTTCACATCATCCGCGTAAATTTCCAGTTGTGGTTTGGTATCCACTTCCGCCCGTTTACCTAATAACAAATTATTATTGGTCATTTTCCCATCGGTTTTCAATGCATGAGGCGCCACTTTGATCATGCCGTTAAATACCGCTCTACTCTGATCCATCACAATTGTTTTATGTAACTGGCGGCTTTCACAATAGCCCTTATTATGTTCCAAATAGGTACGAGTATCAGCGACCTCTTTTCCTTGCGGCAACAACAAGCTGTTCAACGACAGAGCCGCCCCTTCACCATTAAGCTGAACGCTAGTGTTGTGTCGACCAAGTCCGGCACCTAACAGAAAATTGGTGCTCTTCACCCGGGTATTACGGCCAACCACAATATCGTTATGTGCAAAGTGGTAACTTGCACTATTCTCAACGCCCAGTTTTATATGGGTTAAGCTGGCGTTATCCCCCACTTCTGCGGTCAACCGGCTTCCTGTCATATGGGGTTGCTGCTCATCAGTACTGACGAAATGTTCAATCACTCTAGCGCCGGCATTCGCACCCACAGTAATGTGATAACGGTAATGGCTGGTATTTAATGCTTCACCACAATAACCACTGGTTATATTCAGCAAATAAAGGGGTTTTTCCGCAACTTGCCCGGCTTTTAATGTTATGACCAAAGGCTGTTGAGCCAGGCTTTCTGTCAAATGCAGAAAAATCTCACTCTGGATCGGCACCGGAAGCCTACTTTTGTTATCCAGTAAACTCAACTGATACGGCCCAAATTCACAAGAACTTAGCAAAGGAGAAAAACAACCATCCACCATAACGATACGCCAGCAATCCATCGGAATCGCCAGTTGTTCACATTGTGCTACTGTCAATTCCCAAGTTTTGCCACTGTATTGCTGACTTAACAGTTGTTCCAGCGGAGTATAGCGCCAATCTTCATGTCTGAATTGAGGAAACCGGGTTTTAGTCACTTGCTGCCAATGCAGACGGGCATGAGATGAATCATCACCATGACGGCAATGATACAAATCAGCGAAACGCGCTAAGGCTTGCTGATTACGCTCCGCAACCTGACACGTCTTTTCAACTTTTTCACTGTTGGTCAATAAGCCAGCCATAGCCTTGCTCCTCCAACTTTTTCGCCAGACTGAAATCACCGGATTTAATAATCCGCCCCTGATAAAGCACATGGACAAAATCAGGTTTCACGTAATCCAAAATACGTTGGTAGTGGGTCACAATAATGAATGAGCGGTTTGGATCACGCAGGGAATTCACACCATTAGCAACAATTTTCAGGGCATCAATATCCAGCCCTGAATCTGTTTCATCCAAAATACAGAGTGTCGGCTCCAGCGCGGCCATTTGCAGAATATCGTTACGTTTTTTCTCACCACCGGAAAAACCAACATTGACTGAACGTGTCAGCAAGTCTTGCGGCATATTCAGCAGTTCTATTTTTTCTTCGATAAAATCGGCAAAATCAAAGCGATCCAGCGGCTCCTGATGGCGATATTCACGGACAGCGTTCACTGCCGTTTGCAGGAAGAATTGATTACTGACACCCGGAATTTCCACCGGATATTGAAAAGCCAGGAAAATCCCCTCACCAGCCCGCTCTTCCGGTTCAAATTCAAGTAAATCTTTTCCTTTAAAGATGACTTCACCATCATCAATTTCATACTCTTCACGGCCAGCTAACGTTGCCGATAATGTACTTTTACCGGAGCCATTCGGTCCCATAATGGCATGAACTTCACCCGGTTTAACTTCAAGATTTAATCCTTTCAGGATTTCATTACCTTCCACACTGACTCGTAAATTTTTAACACTTAACATATTACATGCCTTCGAACGGCTTAACGTTCTGTCATAAAAAAGGGAAATAGGGAGAGCTCACCCGACGCTATGTTCAAGGCTAATTGCCAGTAATTTCTGCGCTTCAACGGCAAACTCAAGGGGAAGTTCAGAGAACACATCCTTACAGAAACCATTAACGATCATTGAAATCGCATCATCTTCACTAATGCCGCGTTGCAGGCAATAGAACAATTGATCTTCACCAATGCGGGAAGTTGTCGCCTCATGCTCCAGTTGCGCAGTGTTGTTCTGTACTTCTACATAGGGAAATGTATGCGCGCCACATTCAGTACCAATCAGCATGGAATCACATTGGGTATAATTACGGGCATTTTCCGCTCCCGGCAATATTTTTACCAACCCACGATAACTGTTCTGGCTACGGCCGGCAGAAATACCCTTTGAAATAATGGTCGATTTGGTGTTACGGCCAATATGGATCATCTTGGTGCCGGTATCTGCCTGTTGAGTACCATTAGTGAGGGCAACAGAGAAGAATTCGCCAATTGAGTTATCCCCTTTCAGGATCACACTCGGATATTTCCAGGTAATTGCTGAACCCGTTTCTGATTGCGTCCAAGACATTTTGGCATTTTCACCTTCACACAATGCTCTTTTAGTCACAAAGTTAAGAATTCCCCCCTCACTGTCACCGCCTGAAAACCAGTTCTGTACCGTGGAGTATTTTACTTCAGCATCTTTATGGATAATCACTTCCACAACAGCGGCATGTAGTTGATAACTGTCACGTACAGGTGCAGAGCATCCCTCTATATAGCTGACATAACTGCCCTCATCAGCAATCAGAATGGTGCGCTCAAATTGACCGGTTTTCGCCGCGTTAATACGAAAATAGGTGGAGAGTTCCATCGGACACCGAACCCCTTTTGGCACATAAACAAAAGTACCATCAGAAGCTACCGCGGCATTCAACGCGGCAAAGAAGTTATCGCGACTTGCAACCACACTGCCGAGATATTTACGGACTAACTCAGGGTATTCCTGTATTGCCTCGCTGAATGAACAGAAAATAATACCTTCTTTCGCTAATTTATCCCGATAGGTTGTTGAGACAGAAACTGAATCAAAAATAGCATCTACTGCGACAGCTTCACCTTCCCGCACAGGAACACCCAACTTATCAAATGCTTCTTCAATCTCTGCCGTCAAATAATTATTCGTTTGCTCTGCACCCGTTGTCTGCATAGCACCGGATTGAGAGCTGCAACTATCATCACAGGCACCACATGAAGGTGCTGAATAATAGCTATAGTCCTGGTAATCAAGATTAGGGTAATTCGCCTTCAACCAGTGCGGCTCTTCCATTCCCAGCCAATGGCGATAAGCCTCCAGCCGAAACGCCAGCATCCATTCAGGCTCATTGCGTTTTGCGGAAATTGCCCGCACAACATCTTCACTCAACCCCTTAGCCAACTCATCAGTCGCTACCTGAGTGAAAAAACCCTCTTTATAACGATGATCGCTGAGCCAGGTCTGCACATCATCGCTGATTTCTACATTGCTCTGAGACATATATTGGTACACTTATATACCAAAGCTTTCACCACACCCACAGGCATGTTGAGCTTTTGGATTATTGAATTTAAATATCTGATTTAAACCTTCACGAACGAAATCAACTTCAGTTCCATCAATAAATGGCATGGCTTTCAGGGGAACATACAGACATGCCCCTTCATCTTCATACAGTAAATCATCAGGCGCAGGATCGTTAACCATCTCAAACACGTAGCCAAAGCCAGCGCATCCTGACTGCTTAACCCCCAGATATAACCCTTTACTTTGTGGGTTCTGCTGCATCAATTTCAGGATCTGTGCTGCGGCTCTCTCTGTGATAGTGATTCCTTGCCATGCGGTTTCATTCAGAGAGAAGGTTTCAACACTATTTGTCATAGTTGACCTCATATTTTTCTTTAGCAATTTTTTGCCGCTGTTATCGGAGTATTCTCCTTACCGTATAATGGTAATGATAACCCTTATCACTTCAACCATTTGTTTTAAGAGGATATACCTTAAATAGATTAAATTTCACCCAAACACAACGACTTATGTTCATCACATATGAAAATATATTTTTAATTCTTTGTTTTATATATATATTATTAGTTTGATTAATTGTACTGATTTGTACTTTTTGATACAAAATAAAAGCACAAAAGGTTCATCATAAATACTTTTGATGTGAGCTTTCAGATATACCGGAGATGCAGCATAGACGTTGCCATTATGATTATAATATATACAAACAGGGTTCCCATTTAATCAATTCAATTAATTAAATGTATTCAAAAACAATTTTATCTATATATTCCACTCTCAATATTTTTTCACTTTATTTATTAACAGCTTTATTAGCCGATAATTTAATTTGAAGGTGTTACGTGACCGTAATAAATATTTTCAAGTTATTGCATCTCATGGGAATAAACGTATACTGCCTCCGGGTGCTTGAGACTTTCTGTCTTGAGCATTATGTTCCAGGTAGAAAGAAAAAAGCCCCACCAACACAGATAACGATAATAGCGATAAATACCGCTTTTTGCTGTTTCATGGTTAGCGTCTCCTTGCCTTTCGGCGTGTAAGAGGCTAATCTTATGTTGCAAAGCATAGATAGGCCTCGGGTTGATTGAAAAATCACTCGGGGCTTTCTTCTATCCGCTCCAGCACGCCAGAGACAGATAGTCTCAAGCGCCCGCCCAGAATATACCAAAGCAAAATACCTATATCTATAGGAAATGACACAAATTAAAACCGCTGAAATTTTAGCGCTCATTAATATATCCCGACGTTTATAGATTTGAATAAAAGGAAGTTTTTATCTATTTCGATATTAATCCTTTTAATATAATTCACCATATCCATTCCACTCGACATTTAAATTCATCAAATATATAAGCAGCTCAAATAAGCAATGATATTATAAAAATATAAATAAAATGAC